>JBAXUD010000399.1:0-3507 GCA_037129875.1 Mycobacteriaceae bacterium | reverse complement strand
ATGAGCGCGCTGGCGACCACCGAGGGGACGTAAGGCCCGGGGACGGCGCCGTATCCGAATTCGGCGATCGCGATCGCGGCCTCCAACAGGCCGAAGCCCTGGCCGCCCACGGCCTCGGCCAGGTGCAGACCGTGCAGTCCCTGTTCGGCCGCGGCGCGCCAGTAGCCGGGCGGGCTGTCGATCGGGGTCTCCAGTGCCGCGTGCAGAACCTCGGCCGGGGCTACCCGCTTCACCAGAGCGCGTACCGAGTCGGCCAGATCCTGGTGCTCAGAGGTGATCGCGATGGGCATTGTTCGATGGCCTCTCATAGCTGCCGATTAACCGGTGGGTTGGGACCGAGGGTACTACTCGGCGTCGGAGCCCCGGTCGGCTGCGACCCCGGAATTCGGGGTGGCGCGCAACCACACCACCAGGACCCCTCCGAGCACCATGATCATCCCGACCGCCCACATGCCGGCCCGGTTGGATCCGGTCAGATCCTCCAGTGCGCCGGTCGCGTACGGGGCGGCGAAACCGCCGAGATTGCCCACCGAGTTGATCAGCCCGATTCCACCTGCGGCCGCGGCACCGGCGAGGAAACGCGAGGGCAGCGCCCAGAACACCGGGAGCGCGGCGAAGATTCCCATCGCGGCGATGACCACCAGTGCCATCACCGCGATCGGGTGGTGCAGGTACAACGCCACCGGAATGGCCAGGCCGCCGACGAACAGCGGTATCGCCACATGCCAGACATGTTCTCCGGTGCGGTCGGCGTGCCGGGACCAGAAGAACATCGCGACCGCGCCGAACACGTAGGGGATCGCCGTGATCAGTCCCACCTGGATCAGGGACAGTTGCATCCCGAAAGTCTTCTTGAACCCGGCGACGATCGACGGCAGGAAGAAGGCCAACGCGTACAGCCCGTAGACGACGCCGAAGTAGACGACGGCCAGCGCCCAGACCCGCGGGCTGGTCAGCGTTCGGCGCAGCGGGAAGTGATAGCGGCTGGTGACGTTCCGTTCGTCGGCCGCCAATGTCGCGATGAGCCATGATCGTTGGTCCTCGGTCAGCCAGTGCGCGTCGGCTGGCCGGTCGGTGAGGTGGAACCAGCAGACCACGCCCAGCAGCACCGCAGGCAGGCCGACGCAGATCATCATGAATCGCCAACCGGACAAGCCGAATACACCGTGCCCGGTCTGAATCAGCCAGGCGGCCAACGGCGTTCCGATCGCCGAGGCCATCGGGACGGCCAGCATGAAGACCCCGACGACGCGGGCGCGGTAGGCGGCGGGGAACCACTGGCTCAGGTAGAAGACGACGCCGGGAAACAGCCCGGCTTCGGCGACACCCAGCAGGAAGCGCAGCGCCAACAGAGTGGTGGCGTTGGGCGAGAACGCGATTGCGACAGCGACGATCCCCCAGGACACCGCGATTCGGGCCAGCCAGCGCCGGGCGCCGAAGCGCACCAGGGCGAGGTTGGACGGCACCTCCACCAGGACGTAGCCGATGAAGAAGATGCCCGATGCCAGTCCGAACATGGTCGCCGACAGTTGAAGGTCGGCGCTGACCTCCGCTTTGGCGATGCCGAGGTTGGTGCGGTCGAGGTAGTTGACGAAGTACAGCGCCATCAACAGCGGCACCAGTCGCACCGTGACCGCGCGTAAGGTGCTCGATTCCAACGATTTAGGCGCCGGCGAGACGGACATGCTGCCTCCCATTGACGACGTTGACCAGATCCTGACCGTCCCGCAGTCGCCGGCAGTTGTCGATGGCCTCGGCAAGATAGCGGCGCATGGTGTCCTGTGTGTACCAGACAACGTGCGGGGTGACGACGACGTTCTGAAGCTGCAGCAGCGGGTTCCCGGGGTCGACGGGTTCGGTGGCGAACACGTCCAGTCCCGCGGCGGCGAGCGTTCGGTGGCGCAGGGCGTCGGTCAGCGCGGCTTCGTCGACGATTCCGCCGCGAGAGGTGTTGACCAGCAGAGCAGTCGGCTTCATCAGGCTCAGTGCGGCGCGGTCGATGAGGGTGTCGGTTTGGCGCGTCAGCGGGACGTGCAGGCTGACGATGTCGCTGTCGGCCAGCAGTTCGGCCAGGGGCCGCCAGCCGGGTGTGCCGTCGTCGCCGGTGCTGGTGTGCAGAACCCGCGCCCCCATGGCCGCGACGACCTGCTCGACGCGGCGCGCGATGTTGCCGTAGCCGACCAGTCCCACTGTGCAGCCGCCGATATCGCGCACCGTCTCCCCGAGGCTGGCGTCGGTGGGCCAGCCCCGCCCGGCGCGGGTGGCGGCGTCGAGTTCGCGCAGCCTCCGCATCGCGGCGAGCATCAGCAGCACCGTTCCCTCGGCGGCCGATGGGGCGTTGGCGCCCGGCATGTTCGCCACCGCGATGCCCAGTTCGGTGGCGGTATCGACGTCGATGGTGTTGACCCCCGTGCCCAGTTTGTGCACCAGCCGGAGATGTCCGCCCAGGCGCAGATCCGGCCCCGACAGCGGCCGCAGGATGTGCCACACCGCGTCGGCCCATGGCAGCTCGCGATGCAGGGTTTCGTCGTCGTCCTCGTGGCACCACCGGACGTCGAGCCAATCCGTCTCTGGCGCAACCATATCCAGCACGGTGTCACCGGGAACGAAGTGCGCCAGCACCTTCACCATCGGACGAGGTCGTCGCCGAGGCAGTCGGCGGCGGCCATCCCGGACAGCGCCACCATCGGCAGCCCGCCACCGGGGTGCGCGCTACCGGAGGCAAGGTAGAGGCCGGGCAGGCTGCGCACCCGATTCGGCGGCCGCTTGAAGGCGGCGAAGCGGTCGTTGCTGGCCGCGCCGTAGATGGCTCCGCGGCTGCCCGGGAAAGCGGCCGCCAATTCCGCCGGACTGCGGCGCCACACCAGCCGGTCGCCCTCGGCCCACATTCCGGCCGCGCGGATCCGGCGTTCGACGGCGGCCTCCAGGGCGGACCACACCTCGGGCCTCCGGTCTCCCGCGGCGGGCTCGGCGGGAGCGTTAGCCATCACGAAGACCGGCTCGGCGTCCGGCCAGCCCGCCGTTCCGTGGCAGCGCTCCTGGGCGCACAGATAGACCGTCGGTGCGACCGGGGGCCGATCGCGGTCGAAGATATCGGCGAACTCCTCGTCGTAATCGGCTGGGAACAACACCTCGTGGGGCAGTCGGTCCTCGCGCCGGGCCGCCCGCAGCGCCCCGGTCCAGCCGGACATCGACGGCTGCGCTGCGGCCGGCAGGTGCCGCGCCGGCTCGGGCAGGGCCCCGTCCCGAAGCCACCCCACGTCGGCGTTCACCACGACCGCCCGCGAGCGCCGGGTCCCGCCACCGGCCAGCGCGACTCCGACCGCGGCGCCGGAATCGATCAGGACCCGCTCGACAACTGTTCCGTACTCGATGACCCCGCCGTGCGCCTCGATTGCCCCGACCAGCGCGGCCACCAGGGCGCGGATGCCGCCCTGGACGCCGTAGCCGCCCAATGACAACTCCACATGGGCGATGCAGTTCAGGGTGGCCGGCGCCCGCCGGGGG
>JBAXUD010000398.1:0-3507 GCA_037129875.1 Mycobacteriaceae bacterium | reverse complement strand
CGTTCGAGCCGTTCGCGGTGGCCGCGGTGCAGTTGGCCGACGAGGGCCTGATCGTGTTGGGCAAGGTCATCGAGGGCACGCTGGCCGCCGATCTGAAGGTGGGGATGGAGATGGAGCTCACCACGATGCCGCTCTACGTGGGCGACGACGGGATCGAACGCGCCGTCTACGCCTGGAGGATCGCCCAGTGAACAACCCGGAGCCGGTGTACATCCTCGGTGCCGGAATGCACCCGTGGGGCAAGTGGGGCCGCGACTTCACCGAGTACGGGGTGGTCGCCGCGCGGGCCGCACTGCGCGATTCCGGTCTGGACTGGCGGCAGATCCAGCTCGTCGCCGGCGCGGACACCATCCGCAACGGCTACCCCGGCTTCATCGCCGGGGCCACCTTCGCCCAGAAGCTGGGGTGGACCGGCATCCCGGTCTCGTCGAGCTACGCCGCATGCGCGTCGGGTTCGCAGGCATTGCAGTCGGCGCGGGCGCAGATCCTGGCCGGGCTGTGCGACGTGGCACTGGTGGTGGGCGCCGACACCACCCCGAAGGGCTTCTTCGCACCGGTCGGCGGGGAGCGCCGCGACGACCCCGACTGGCAGCGCTTCCATCTGATCGGCGCCACCAACACCGTGTACTTCGCGCTGCTGGCTCGCCGGCGGATGGACCTCTACGGCGCCACGCTGGAGGACTTCGCGGCGGTCAAAGTGAAGAACTCCCGCCACGGCCTGCAGAACCCGAATGCCCGCTACCGCAAGGAGAACTCGGTCGAGGACGTGCTGGCCAGCCCGGTGGTGTCCGACCCGCTGCGGCTGCTCGACATCTGCGCCACCAGCGACGGTGCCGCGGCGTTGATCGTGGCCAGCAAGTCCTTCGCCGAGAAGCACCTCGGCTCGGTGGCCGGCGTCCCGTCGGTGCGCGCGGTGTCCACGGTCACCCCGAATTACCCGCAGCACCTTCCCGAACTGCCGGACATCGCCACCGACTCGACAGCGGTCGTGGCCGCACCGGAGCGGGGGTTCAAGGACCACATACTCGATGCCGCCTACGCCGAAGCCGGTATCGGCCCGCAGGACCTGAGCCTGGCCGAGGTCTACGACCTGTCCACCGCGCTGGAACTCGACTGGTACGAACATCTCGGGCTGTGCCCCAAGGGCGAGGCCGAACACCTGCTGCGCTCCGGGGCCACCTCGGTCGGCGGGCGGATCCCGGTCAACCCCTCAGGCGGGCTGGCCTGCTTCGGCGAGGCGATCCCCGCCCAGGCCATCGCCCAGGTCTGCGAGTTGACCTGGCAGCTGCGGGGCCAGGCCACCGGCCGCCAGGTCGAGGGCGCCAAGGTCGGCATCACCGCCAACCAGGGACTGTTCGGCCACGGTTCATCGGTGGTCGTTGCCCGCTGAGGTGGCCGAGTTCCTCGTCGTCGCGGTCAAGCCGGGCAGCAAGAAGGGCCCGCTGGTCGACGTCGCCGGCGACGGATCACTGACCATCTACGTACGTGAACGCGCCGTCGACGGCAAGGCCACCGAGGCGGTCGCCCGCCTGCTCGCCGCGCACCTGTCCGTGCCCCGCTCCCGCGTCGAACTGGTCTCCGGCGCCACCTCGCGACTGAAGCGCTTCCGCATCAACTAGCCGGGATGTTGCCGCTGACTCGTCTGCTCAAAGAAGCAAGCGGTGGGAGGAACATCGCAAGAAACGCGACATTCAGGGCGATGTTCCCCGGCAGTCCTGCGGCCCACGAACCAGCAGAGTCCACCAGAAACCATGCCAGGAGTGAGATTGTCATCATTGGTGGCACGTTGGGCGCGGCCGTCATCAATCGTTCGCTGGAAAGAAAAAACATCAGCAGTCCCCAGCCCACCATGA
Organism: Mycobacteriaceae bacterium; assembly: GCA_037129875.1. Lineage (GTDB taxonomy): Bacteria > Actinomycetota > Actinomycetes > Mycobacteriales > Mycobacteriaceae > Mycobacterium. The sequence goes on along the minus strand of JBAXUD010000398.1, from coordinate 1,654 downwards.
CTCCGCCGAGAACCGCGTTCACCGCACGGGTATCGGCGTTGAACACCGCGGGATCGCCGTCGATCGGCCACTTCAAAGCATCGAACAGGTACAACCAGAGCCCCCCTGTCGACGAATGACTCGCCAAGGCGCAGATCACTCCGGTGAGAATGGTGACAACACTCGCTGCCTTCAACCAGATGCTGCTCACACGTATCGTCATCTCGGACTCCTCGTCATCTCGGACTCCCGCAGCCGGCTATGCCACACCCAGATAAGCCGCGCGAATACTGTCGTCCGCCAACAGCTCTCGCGCCGGCCCGGTGCGGGTGACCGTTCCGGTCTCCAGAATGTAGGCGCGGTCGGACCGGCTCAGCGCCTGCTGGGCGTTCTGCTCCACCAGCAGCACCGTGGTGCCCGCAGCGTTGATCTCGGCGATGATCGAGAAGATCTGCGAGATCACCATGGGCGCCAGGCCCATGGACGGCTCGTCGAGCAGCAGGACCCGGGGCCGAGCCATCAGGGCACGCCCGATCGCCAGCATCTGCTGTTCGCCGCCGGACAGCGTGCCGCCCATCTGTTTACGCCGCTCGGCCAGCCGGGGAAATGTTGCGAATACCCAGTCCAACCGCTCGTCATGAGCCGCTTTCGTCTCGAACTTGCGCCCGTAGCAACCCATCTCGAGGTTCTCGACGACGGACATACCGGGGAACACACCGCGGCCCTCCGGCGCCTGCACCAATCCGTCGATTGCCCGCTGGTGGGCCTTCACCCGGGTTATGTCGCGGCCGTCGAACCACACCGACCCGGCCGACAGCGGTCGCAGACCGGAGATGGCGCGCATCAGCGTGGTCTTCCCCGCGCCGTTGGCGCCCAGCAGGGTCACCAGCTCACCGGGGCGCACCACGATCGAAACACCGTGCAGCGCTTCGATTCTGCCGTAATGCACGACCGCGTCGCGCACCTCCAACAGTGGCGTCTGCTCTTCGCGCGAGGCGCTCATCGCCGGCGTCTCAGAGTTGGTCATCGGGCACTCCCAGGTAGGCGGCGATCACTGCAGGGTCGTCCCGGATCTCCGCGGGGAGTCCGTCGGCGATCTTGCGGCCGAACTCCAGCACCACGATCCGGTCGGCGACGCCCATGACGACCCGCATGTCGTGCTCGATCAGCAGGACCGTGTAGCCGTCGTCGCGGATGGCCTGGATCAGTTCGATCAGTGCCGCCTTTTCGCTGGGGTTGAATCCGGCGGCGGGTTCGTCGAGGCACAGAAGTTTCGGCTCGGTGGCCAGCGCCCGGGCGATCTCCAGTCGGCGTTGGTCGCCGTAGGGCAGGTTGCGGGCCTTCTCCTCGGCGCGGTCGGCGATGCCGACGAACTGCAGCAGTGCAGCGGCCTTCTCGATGGCGGTCCGTTCCTCGCGACGGTGCCGCGGTGAGCGGATCAACGCACCCGGGACAGATGTGTGGTGGCGGGCATCGGTGCCGACGACGACGTTCTCCAACGCGGTCATCTCGCCCCAGAGGCGAATGTTCTGGAATGTCCGGGCGATGCCCAACCGGGTGATCTGGTGGCGCTTGCGCCGGCCGATGCGCTGACCGTCGAAATCGACGGTGCCCGACGTCGGCCGGTACACCCCGGTGATGGCGTTGAAGCAGGTGGTCTTGCCGGCGCCGTTGG
>JBAXUD010000397.1:0-3512 GCA_037129875.1 Mycobacteriaceae bacterium | reverse complement strand
AGTGTTTCGAGCACGCCAGTGGACAACTGGTGGACGGCGAAATCATCCCGCTGCAAAACCGGATTGCCCTGGAGCCCTGGTTCCTCGACTACCTGATGTCGGTCAGTGACGCCGAGTCCTGCCCGACGACGATTCAGGGCAGTTACCCGGGTGATCTCCCCGATGGCTTCAGGATGCGAATCCACTACGGCTCCATGGCATGTGGGCCGCTCGTAGTCAAGGATCCGGAGTACGTCAAGACATTGCGTTCGCGGGAACATTCGTTGCTCGCCCTGGACATGGAGTCCTACGGCGTCGCGCTTGCCGCAGCGATGTGCAGCACTCCGGCGCGAACGGTCCATGCCGTCATCGTCAAGGGTGTCGCCGACTACGCCGACACTTCCAAGAACGACGACTGGCACGACTATGCGGCCTACGCCAGCGCCGCACTTGCCCGGCAAGTCCTCGAGATCACCTATGAGCGACCGGTGGCATTCGCCAAGATCACCGCGATGAGGGCCGACGGCTGAGCCGTCCAGCGGATGAGCGTTGGTAACACACCGGGATCCTGCACCGACATCTGAGGAAATGAGCGTGCACAACGGCCCGGTGGTCGGTCTGTCTGTCGGGGCCACCACCCTTGCCGCGGTCACCGAGACCCGCTCGATCACCGGACGGCCGGTGATTTCCCGCGGCGGCTGGCGCATTGACGATTTCGTGCACCGGGTCGGTGACCCCGTCGGCATCGTCGGCGCCGACGGCTCCCTGCATTCCGGCGCAGCCTTGCTCGCCGACGCCCTGTATGAACTGGCCCGCACCGCAGCCTCGGGGCGACCGGTGCCGCACGCGGCCGCGGTCGCCTACCCGGCGCAGTGGCGCCCGGCGGAGGTCGAGGCGTTGGGGCGCGCGCTGCGCCGTATTCCCGCATGGTCGGCGGGCCCCGTGCTGGTAGCTGACTACGCGGCGGCACTGACCGCACTGCGTGAACGCCCGGGGGTGCCGATGGCCGGAGTGGTCGCGGTATGCGACTTCGGCGGCAGTGCGACCACCCTCACCCTCGTCGACGCGGCCGGAGAATGCCGGCTCATCGGCGAGCCGATGCGCTATCCGGAGTTCTCCGGAGACTTGATCGACCGCGCACTGTTGACCCACGCACTGACCGCCGCAGGGGCCGTCCCGGGTGGCACCGGAACCTCGTCCATCAAGGCACTGACCCGCCTTCGGGCCGAGTGCCGCGAGGCCAAGGAGCGACTCTCGACGCAGACCGTGGTGACCGTGCCCGGCGCGCCGGCCGGTGTGCGCGGCGACATCCGGATCACCCGGGCCGAACTCGACGGGATCGTCCGGGCGCCACTGACAGGAGTCGCAGGTGCTCTTCACGATGCGTTGCGGCGCAATGGGATTGCGGTCACCGACCTCGTCGCCGTCGCGTCGGTGGGCGGGATGGCAGCCGTTCCCGCCGTCACCACCACCCTGTCGGAGCAGCTACGGGTCCCCGTCATCACCGCACGCCGGCCGGCTCTGGCTGCGGCGACCGGCGCGGCTCTGCACGCCGCCGGTGCAACGGTCCACACGGGTGCGACGCGGATCATCCGCGGGCGCGGGCAACCCGGACCCCCGGCCCCGGCGCTGGCGTGGTCGCAGGCATCAGAGGTTCCCGAACTCCTACCGCAACTGCCCGAGCGGCGCCCGGATCCGCGGCCGCGGGTGGACTTCCGCTCCGAACCGGCTCCGTCCGGCGTCGGGCGGACGCCCTGGCACCACAAGCCGCTGGCCGTCGCGGCGGCGGTGCTCGCCGTGGTCGCCGGTGCCGGTGGCGCGACGGCCTTGGCCCTGCGCGCGGACGCCGCGCCCGGCGTCAACACCTCCCAGACCCCCGCACCAGCCGGGCCGGCCGGTGCTACTCCGCTGCCGGCCGATGCGGCCAGCTCAGGCTGACTTAGGCCGCTTGGCCAAGACGATCGCCGCCAGCGGGATGGTCATCTGCTGGGGCGCCCCGGCGAGGCTTGCGGCCACCGCGCCGTCCAGTGCTTCGACGAAGCCGGCGGCGCGCGGATCGGTCACGCCGCCGTCGAGCCCCGCAGCCAGCGTGGGGAAGATCGCCGCCCGGGCAAACCCGGCCCACCCCGCGCCGAGCTTGCCGGCGTCGCGGTCGACGAGGTAGCGCGACCAGAACAGGTCCTCGGCGTCGAACAGTTCGATGTGCTCGACGGACAGTCCCTCAAAGCGACCCGACGGCGCGAAGGGCGCTAAAAAGTCCTTCTCGGTGCGGCCCACCGTGGGAATGACCATCCGCTCGAGTTCCTCGGCGTGCAGCAGGCCGTCGGCGACCAGTCGGTGCAAAGAAGCGAGCAGGGCTCCCATGAGTCCGGCGAAGCCGGGCAGGCCTGCGGAGTCGAGTCCCAGGGTGAGCACGACCAGCCGCCCGCCGGGCGCGAGTTCGCGGCCGCGGAAGGCCACGAAGTCATGCCAGTCCAGAGCCGCCTGATGGGCATAGGCGCGCCGGGCGGCACTGTCCGCGCTGTGTGCGATGTGGATGTGGTCGCCGATCGGCGCCGGCACCCGGCTAAGCCAGTGGGTGGCCCAGGAACTCCAGCCCAGCGCAATGCTCTCCGACGGCAGGATCTGCTGGTAGAACGATCGGCCCACCGCGGAGGTGAAGGTGGCCGCGTCCTTGGCCAGATAGCTGTCGGGATCTTCGCTGATCGTGGTGAACAACGTCGTGAAGTCGTTAGTCGGCAGGTCGGTATGGGCGACGAGGATCGCGTGGTCGCTCCGGGTGCGGGTACGGAGCGCACCGATCGCGGCGCCCAACGGCAACAGCGAGTTGTATCCCGTCGCCGCGCCGTAGTCGGCGATCGCGATGGGTTGCGGTGGGTTCGGCAGCGGCACATCTTTGGCAGCCTGCTCGAAAAGCCTTACGCCGGCGCGCAATCCGGACGCCTGTAGGCGGGAGGACGCGGTGTAGGTGGCGCTGTCCATCGGCTGGGGACGCACCACGATGCTGGACTCGCGCACTGTTCTACCGTCGGCGTCGCAGCAGCAGCCCGGTTATCACGCCGACCACCAGCATGGCTGTCAGCAGCAGCCACATCGGCGACTCGACGGTGAGCCACAGCAGGTGCACCTGTTGGCGGTCGCGGTTCTGCCCGATGGAGACGGCTGCCAGTGCAACCAGGACGATCGGCGCCCAGTACTGCGCGGCGAAGCGGGTGAGCGCACTGCCGCGGGGTGATTCGTCGGCGGACATACTGTGACTCCTACTGTGGGAGGGGACCGTAGCTGTTGGGCTCGCTGCCGCAACCTGGATTGTGTCAGTCATCGGATCGGGCCGGCAGCCGTACGTGGCTACTTGTGCTTGACGTAGGGCACGAGCAGCTTGGACCAGGACCGTGCCAGCTGCTGGTACTCAGCCTGGCAGCCGCCCGCCCGGCTCTCGGGCAGCAGCCCGTCGGTGACGAGGTCGCCGTATTTCGCGGGGTTGGCGCCGTACATCCAGCACAGCACGTTGTACATGCGGGTCTGGTTCACCG
>JBAXUD010000396.1:0-3532 GCA_037129875.1 Mycobacteriaceae bacterium | reverse complement strand
GTTCTGTGGTGGCCGCGGCCGGTGGCCGGGGGGGCGGCGGATGACCTGCGAGGGCTCGGCCGGCGGTGGTGGTTGGCCGGGTACCGGTGGCCGGATTCGCGGTATCCGCTCGGTAGGCGGATCGGCGGCCGATGGCCGGTCCTCGTTCACCGAAGTCAATTTACGTGCTGACGGCGCGGATTCAGCGCAGCCAAGCCAGGTGGCCGGACAGCAGCACGTAACCGACGAACGCCACCGTGTCGATGATCCCGTGGGCGATCACCAGCGGCCACAGCCGGCCGGTGCGACACCACGCGTACCCGAACACCAGGCCCATCGCCACGTTGCCCAGGCCGGCGCCGACGCCCTGGTACAGGTGGTAGGTCCCGCGAAGCGCACTCGATGCCCACACTGCGCGGGTCTGGCTGAGCCCCAGTTGCCGCAACCGGGTGATCAGGTAGCCGACGACCACCGTCTCTTCGGCGAAGCCGTTGGCGAAGGCGGTCAGTGTCAGCACCGGGATCCGCCACCAGGAGTTGTGCAGCGCCGACGGCTCCACCTCCGCATTGAGCCCGAGGTGCCGGGCTGCCAGGTAGAGCAGCAGGCCGGGGATACCGATCAGGGCAGCCAGGGCGACTCCGCCGAGGACGTCGGATCGCCAGCGCAGCCGCCCCAGGCCGATCGCTGCCGGGCGGATTCCCGTGCGCCACAACAGGTACAGGGCCAGAGCGCCCCACGCCACCAACTGGCCGACGGACACCAGGTTCAGGCCGAGGTTGATCAGGTCGTAGCGGGATTGGTCGCGGTTCATCCGGACCCGGTAGCCGCCCAGTCCGGATAGCAGTGCATCGCCGAACTGCAGGACCGCGGCGGCGGCGGCGACGCCGAAGGTCATCGCCAGCATGACGCCGACCTCGATACGCATCGCCCGGGGTTCTGCGGACTCGCCGTGGCTGCCGCTCACCCCGCCACGGTAGCGGCTTGGCGGAATCCAATCGGACACCGGAGATAGTGTTGGGGCGTGGCAAGCATCGCCTACCTCGGGCCTGAGGGGACGTTCAGCGAAGCCGCGCTGCGCAGGATGGCCGCAGCCGCAATGGTGCCCGGTGGGGTCGGTGTGGAACCGCTGCCGATGGAGAGCACCCCGGCTGCTCTCGAGGCGGTCCGTGCCGGCGCCGCGGACTTTGCGTGTGTGCCGATCGAGAACTCCATCGAGGGCAGTGTGCTGCCGACGCTGGACAGCCTGGCCGGCGGATCGCCGCTGCAGATCTACGCAGAGCTGACCCTCGAGGTCGCCTTCAGCATCGTCACCCGGCCCGGCGTCGAGTCGAGTCGGGTGAGCACCGTTGCGGCCTTCCCGGTCGCAGCCGCTCAGGTGCGGCGCTGGCTGTCCGCGCACTTGCCGGGAGCGCAAATCGTTCCCGCCTCCTCCAATGCCGCCGCCGCCGGCGACGTCGCCGAGGGCCGTGCCGACGCCGGAGTCAGCACTGCCCTGGCGGCCCAGCGGTACGGCCTGGCCACGCTGGCCGACGGTGTCGTGGACGAGCCCAATGCCCGCACCCGATTCGTCCTGGTTGGTTGCCCGGGCCCGCCGCCGCCGCGGACCGGTGCCGACCGCACGTCGGTGGTGCTGCGGATCGCCAACGCACCGGGTGCGCTGGTGTCGGCGATGAGCGAGTTCGGTATCCGCGATATCGATCTCACCCGTATCGAATCCCGTCCCACCAGAACCGAACTGGGCACCTACGTCTTCTTTCTGGACTGTGTCGGTCACATCGACGACAGCGCGGTGGCCGAGGCGCTCAAGGCGTTGCACCGGCGTTGCTCCGACGTGCGTTACCTGGGGTCGTGGCCGACCGGTTCGGCGACCGGGTCGGCACCCCCGCAACTTGACGAAGCCGAGCAGTGGCTGGCAGGGCTGCGCCGGGGAGCACCGTGAGCGGCCGGCTGATCCTGGTGCGCCACGGGCAGTCGCACGGCAACGTGGAGCGTCGGCTGGACACCCGCCCGCCCGGCGCCGACCTCACCGAACTCGGGATCGCCCAGGCTCAGGCGTTCGCCCGGGCGCAGCACCGCCCTGCGGGACTGCTGCTGCATTCAGTCGCGCGCCGGGCGGTGCAGACGGCTGCGGCGATCGGAGCCGAATCAGGCGTTGCGCCAAGAGAAGTCGACGGCGTTCACGAGGTGCAGGCCGGTGATCTGGAGAACCGCAACGACGACGACGCGATCGCCGAATTCAACGCCATCTACCAACGCTGGCATGAGGGCGACCTGGCTGTGGCGATGCCCGGCGGCGAGAGCGGCACCGACGTGCTGGACCGCTATCTGCCGGTCCTGACCGACCTGCGGCTGCGCTACCTCGATGACCACGACTGGACGTCGGACATCGTGATCGTCAGTCACGGCGCCGCGATCCGGCTTGCCGCTGCGACGCTGGCCGGTGTCGACAACAGCTTCGTCCTCGAGCATCACCTGGCCAACACCGACGCGGTGGTGCTGGCACCCGTCACCGACGGTCGCTGGAGCTGTGTGCACTGGGGCGCTCAATCGCCGCCGTTCTATCCCGAGCCCGACGTGCACCCGGTCGAGGAGGCGTTGCAGGCCGCCGACCCGATGGGGTAAGCGGTTTCAGACGGCGAGCCGGTGGCTTCCGCGCTCGCCGCAGTCACATCCGATGGCGTCACAGTCGACGGACAGCGAATGCAGCAGCACCTCCGGGTGGTCGCAGTCCGGATCGGTGCACTGGGACTGCTGGCCCCAATGGTGGATCAGCGTTCCATGGCAGTGCGGCCGACCGGCCAGACACTCGCGGCACTCGGTGCCGACGCCGTTTTCGCCCATAGTTGGTTCTTAGCACCGGCGTCTGACACGGCCGCGCTGCCGCGCCGCGCGGAGGTCGGCTATCGTTCCAACCACCGAGGGTGAGGACGCCAGATGGCTGAGCGCGAGCTGGATCACAACACCCGGCTGGCAGCCGATCGGACCAGATTGGCCTACGAGCGCACGCTGATGGCGTGGGTCCGCACCAGCACATCCCTGATCGCCTTTGGCTTCACCATCTATCAGCTCTTCGCCTACCTCCAGCGCCAGCCCGGTGTCCGCAAGGCCGTGGTCGAGCCGGGCGTGGTGGGCATCGTCATGATCGTCATCGCGATCGTCGTTCTGCTGTTGGCCTGGATTCAGCACCAGCAGGGAATACGTGCCCTTCGTGCCGAGTACGGGCCCACGCCGCGCTCGATTGCCGGCATCATGGCCGCCGTCATCGCCGCTCTGGGCGTCGTTGCCCTGCTTGCGGTCGTACTGCGCACGTAATCGGCGATGCCGGGCGTCGCCGGCGATGCGCCACTCGTCAAATTCCGCCGACGTATAAGCCGACGTATAATTCGGCAGGCCCGGTTTCGGGCGATTACCTAAGGGGACTTTTATGTCGTCAACATTGACTCGCAAGCTCGCTCTGGCGGCCGGTGGCCTCGCCATCGTCGGTATGGGAGCGCTGAGCGCTTGCAGCACCGCCACCAAGGACAAGCCGGCTGAGACGACGGCTCCGTCACAG
>JBAXUD010000395.1:0-3543 GCA_037129875.1 Mycobacteriaceae bacterium | reverse complement strand
GTGCCGGCGGTACCGCCGGCAAGGGTGGCAACGGCGGATCCTCCGGGAACATCGGCGGCGGCGGCGGCAACGGCGGCAACGGCGGCGGTGGAACTACCACCGCGGCAAGCGGCGGCGGCGCCGGCGAAGGAGGCTTCGGCGCCTTCCAGGGCGGAGTAGGCGGCATCGGCGGGACCGGCGGCGCCGGCGCAACAGGCGTGGCAGGCGCACAGGGCGGCACCGGCGGGCGCGGCGGCGGAGCGGTGCTGCTCTCGGGCAACGGCGGCGACGGTGGCAGCGGCGGCAGCGGAAATGCCGGCAAGAATCCGGGCAAGCTCGGCCGCAACGGCGTCAGCGGAAACGGCCCCGGGATCAAGGGCGGCACCGGCGGCGAAGGCGGCGGCGGCGGCGCTGCCTAGAGCGGCAAGCGAACTGGGCCCCGCCGATAGGCGGGGCCCAGTTGCGTGTGGGCGCGGCCCGCGCAGCGGCGGCGGGGCCGGACTCCAAAAAGTTACGCGTGGCCGCCGTACGTCGCGCAGGCCATCTGTGCGTCGTGAGCGTCGGAGTTGAGCTCGTTCGCATTGGAGTTCAGCGAGTCGCCGCCGCCGCGCAGGCCCATCACCACCAGGAGCTTGGTGGCGCGCAACGACCACGCGGTCATCGGGTCCGCCACCTCCGGCGGCAGGCCGGGCGTCCGCGCGGCAGCGAGCGCGGTAGCCGCGGCCTCACGTAGTGCTGTTCGGCCGATCACATTGGTGCGCCACACATTTGGATCCTGATAGTCCACGGTGTTGCCGTTGCCGGCCGTGGCGTAGGCGAAGTCCTCATAGTTGGAGGCGGCCACATTCAGCGCTGCTCCGAAGTGGCGGCAGGCATCGGCGACCGGGTCACCCGACTGAGGAGCGGCCGCAACCGGGCCTCCCGGATCCGCTCCGGCAGCGAATACCTCTGGGCCAGGCGCATTTTCGGCCGGAGCTGGACTGCCGGCGCCAGGGTTGTCCGCAGGGTCCGCCCACGCCACGGAAGCAGAGGAAGTCGCGAGTACAGCAGCGCTGATCATCGTCGCCAGAGCGCGGTTCATCATACTTCCCTCGGTTGCCGGACCAGGTGACCGTCCGGACCTTACCGCGCGAATCCCGCTGCCGCGAACCCCCGAACAGGCCAAACCTGTTGGACCACAACGCGGCACCTGTTGTTAACCCGGCGTTTGACATCCGGACTACTCAACCGCAGAACATAAGCGCGCACGCGCCACAGAGTGGTCTCGCGGGCGACACGAACCGATCTCGAAACGAGAGGCGCCCCCACGCATGCTGCACCGAACCGCGACCCTGCTCGGCGTCTGCCTGGTGGCGGCCACCGCGACCGCTCCGTCCGGGTTGGCGGATCCGCCGGCAGATCCGAACGTGCAGCCGGTTGCCGCTGCCGCACCCACTGCCGCACCGCCAGCCCCGGAGCCCCCGAATGCGCCGATGCCGTCGGGAACGCCAGGGAAGCTGACCACCCCGGACGGTTGGGTGCTGTCGATCGGGGCCACCAAAGAGTCCATCGAACCGGTTGCGTCACTGACCAACTCGCCGTGGTCGCGCGAGTACCTGGTCGATGGCAGCTTCGAGGGAACCGTCACCGGCGCAGGCAAGACGAAGCTCTCCGGCGGCACGTTGGAGGCGGGTTATCAGATCGGCTGCGGCATCACTCAGGACGACCTTGAGTCGATCTCGAGTGTGACGGGTATCGCAGGCATCGGCCTTCCCTTCGCCACCGGCTCGATCTTCCCGTTGATCTTCGGCGCGCAGGCGGGCCAGCAGATGAAGATCGACCTCAAGCCGGGCACCGTGAACATCGTCCCGGTGGACAAGAAGACGTTCAAAGGCACCAAGACGCACGTCAACGTCACCGGCTACCGCATCAAGGTCGACGGCTGCGCCGGGCAGTCCTTCATCCGCTCATACGCCACCTTCACCAGCTCGACCGACAACACCGACGACGTGGTGACCTACCTCGGTGCCACCAAGGCGATCTAGCGCAATGATTGACGGAAGGCCACACCAGAAGATGTCGCATCGAGTCGCTCCCCTGATCGCGCTGTGCTGCGCGGCGGCCGTCGCCGCCGCCGGGCCGGCGATCGCCGATCCCCCGGCCGATCCCGCACTGCCGCCGCCGGTGGCGGCCGCCGAGGCGCCGCCGATTCCCCCGGCCCCGGCTGCCGGCGCCGCGCCTCCGGCGCCCCCCGTGGACACCGGCGCCGTCGCATCCGAGGTGCCCGGTATCGCCAAGACCCTCGACGGCCGCACCCTGACCGTGGTCGGCAAGGACGAGACGCAGTTGCCGATCGCGCCACTGACCACGTCGCTGGCCGCCCGGGACTGGCTGGTGGGCGGAACCTTCACCGGAATGACGACCGGCGATGTCGCCGGCGGCACCCTGGAGGTCGGCTACCAGATCGGTTGCGGTGTCGAGATGGACAAGGTGAAACTCAACGGCGGCCTGACCGGCATCTTGGGCAACACCAACTTCGGCGGAGCCGGTGTGATCCTGCCGCCGTCAGTCTCCATTCAGGGCCAGGGCCAATTCGAGGTCGAGCCGCGACCCGGCACAATCACGAACATGACGGTGGACAAGAAGTCGTTCAAGGGAACCTCGGCGCGCGTGACCATCCGCGACGTACACATCAAGGTGGATAACTGCGTCGGCGCGTCGTCGCTGCGTTCCTACGCCGTGCTGACCAGTTCGGCGACCGACGATGACGACGTCGTCGCCTACTACGGCGTGGCCAAGGTGTTCTGATGCGCATAGCGCTCGGGGTGGCGGCGGTCGGTCTGGCGATCGCAACGGCCGCACCGGCGATCGCGGATCCGGCAGCCGACCCGACGCTCATCGTGCCCGCACCAGGCGCTGAGGCGACACCGCCGTCGCCGGCTCCCCCGCCGTCGGCCGCACAGCAGACCAAGTCGAATCCCGTGGGCACCTTGACCGATCTGCTCCTCGGGGCGGCCGCGGCGGAATCGGCGAATCCCGCTGTCCAGCAGAGTGTTCCGGCGACGAATCCGCTTGCCTCAGTCGGCCTGCTGATGCCGGAGAACTTCGGGATGCCGACCGGCGAGGCGCCCTCGCCCTATGTGCTGGGCGAGAACACGCCGAGCGGGTACGCCCGCATCGACGCGTACCAGGGCGTGCACGCGCTGGTGCACGGAGCACTCGGCCGAATGCCCGGCACCGAACTGGGCCAGCCGCTGCCGGGCACCGCGCCCCCGCCGGGAACTGCGATCCCGCCCGGGCTGGTGCAGTACCTTCCCGATCCCGCCGCATCTCCGGCGGCGGCCTACCCCGCTGCGCCGGCCGACCCGCTGGTGCTGCTGCCGGCCCCCGCCGGCTGAGACACACCTGGGGGAACCCGTCGTCCTCCTGCTCACCCCGGGCTCGGGCAGCCCCGCTACGGTATGGGCAACTACTGACGGCGGAGGGGTCCATGGCATCGGGTCGCAAGGCGCTGACCGCCCTCGCCTCCGCGGCGCTGGTCTTCGCGGGCCCGGCACAGGCCGCACCTGACGAGCCGACCCCGCC
>JBAXUD010000394.1:0-3554 GCA_037129875.1 Mycobacteriaceae bacterium | reverse complement strand
GCTACGATCATCGGAACGGACCTTCAGAAGAACTCCGATGCCCTGACCACTTCCTCAAATAATTGGGCTCTCATCACCGACCCCGGAAGCAAACTCATTTCGGGGGAACTCCAGGTTGGCAATGTCAGCAGTGGCAACAGTCTTATGATTCGCAATGGTGCGACTGTCTCCTCAACACTCTCCACGAGCATCGGCATCTCTGGATTCAATAACAGTATCACCGTCGATGGCGCTGGGTCGTCTCTGACAAACACTGGATCCCTGATTGTTGGAACCTATAGCCAAAGTTATGACTCTTTCGCCAATTCGCTGCGAGTGACCAGCGGCGGGAGCGTGGCGAGCGGCTCGGCAACCATCGGAAACACCACGAGTTCCTTCGGTAATTCGGTGACTGTTTCCGGATCGGGATCATTGTGGACGAATGACGGGGATGTGATCCTTGGGAATGGTGGATCAAGCAATAGCCTGGTGATTGCAAATGGAGGAGGGGTGGTGAGTTCCAGCTTCTTCATCAGCTACACAAATACCTCTTCCGACAACTCTGTGCTTGTGACTGGATCAAGCGGGATCTCTTCCACATTGAACAACATGGGGGCACTCTCGATCGGTTATGCGGGTAGCGGATCCTTGACTGTGGCAGATGGAGCCCTTGTTGTGGCCTCAGGTGGCATTACGCTCGCCTCACAGGCCGGGTCCTTCGGCAGGCTGAACATTGGCTCTTTCGGGGGAACTGACACGGCCGGCGCGATCACCGCTCCGACGATCGTTTTCGGAGCAGGAACTGGCGCCATCAACTTTAACCAAGTCAACGCCGTCACAATCCCAGCGAACATCAGCGACAATGGCAATGGCGCGATCAATCAGCTTGGAAGTGGCACGACGATCCTCAATGGCAACAACAGCAGTTTCTCGGGCCTGGCGAACGTCAATGCGGGAATCCTGCTCGCCAACAGCAGTACGGCCCTAGGGACCTCCATGGTGACGGTCGCAAACTCGGGCACGCTCGGTGGTAATGGGAGCATTGGCGGTGCTGCCGCGATTACGAGCGGAGGAACACTTACTCCCGGATATTACGGAGTCGGTTCGCTGAGCTTCACCAACGGTCTGACGCTGCAGGCGGGATCGACTACCTTGTTCCGGCTCAATTCAGGAAACAGTTTCACTTCGATAAATCTTCCTGGTGAAAACGTTCGTTACGGAGGTGAATTAGTCTTCAATATCGCAGGCTATACCCCCAGTGCGCAGGATGTCTTCACTGTCTTCAATATGACAGGCGGGGCAACAGCGAGCGGGAATTTCTCGAGCATTCAGGTGGGAGGCACCTTTTTGAGTGATGCCAGCGGCATCTGGAGCGGAACAGACCCGCTTGGGGTTCGCTACCAGTTTAGCGATGCCACAGGACAGCTCATTGTCATTCCCCCCGGGCCTGTGTTTGGTCCACTGGCTCCAATCCCGACGCTTTCCGAGCGGAGCCTGATCGCGTTGCTCATGATGCTCAGCATCAGCGGTGTGATCGCGCTTCGTCGGCAACGACGTTAGTCGCGGAATATGACTTCGCTGAAAAACGAGCAACCTTCGGCCGCATCCGCTTAATTTTCCATCCGATTGCTGCGTCTTTGCGGGGCCCCTTAGGGGGCCTTTGCATTTGTGCGCCGCCCTTGGGCTACATCGCCGCGGTCGGGTGTTGGCGGGCGCTTTCGATGGGGATTCGGTGGTCATGGCAGGTTCAAGTGCAGGGCAAAGCACGGTGCAAATTCGCGACCGGCGTCCCCGACCGTGCGGATTGCTCGAGATTGGCTGCAGCCGTTCGCTCGCTTCCCTCCTGGCAGCGGCGGGCGTGTCTCCAGCTGCGCTGGCGTTAGATCGACGGCTACCGGTCGAGCCCCTGCCCGCATCAACCACGCTGGGAAGTCCGCGCAGCTGCCACAGCCGAGCTCGAGCACGTCGAGCCCAGACACATCTCCCAGGACGCCTAGATCTGCTTCAGGGACGCCGAAGAGCCCCCACTGGGCGAATCACTCCGCAAGAAAGCCGTCGCGCCGGCGGCCAAGAAATGATCCGTCGACGGCAAACTCAACCACCATGATGACCGACCACGCTAGAATCTGAACACCACGCACCGCGGCTCTCCACGCGGTCATCATCGTCGGATTCAGCGGTCAACTTCGCCGGAATACGCAATCGTGAGCTTGCGCAGCCTCTCGCAGAGGACCTGCAGGACGCCGGTGACCATTTCGATGTGGTCCGACATCAGCTCGTAGAAGGCGTCCCGGTCGAGCCGCAGCGCGCGGACGTCGTCGACGGCGGTCGCCGAGGCGAGACGGGGCTGGTGGTCGAGGATGGCGATCTCCCCCAGGATGTCCCGGTCCCCCAGGGTCGCCAGGTTCTTCCCCTCGTCGTGGATCCGCACCTTGCCGTGCATGATGATGTACATGCTGTCGCCGACATCGCCCTTCGTGATGATCGGCTCGTCAGGCCGGAAATCGACCTCGGCGAGGATGGAGGCGATCTCGGCGAGGCGTTCCTCGGCGAGGTGGGCGAAGATGCTGACGGACTTCAGGATGAACACCTTCTCGATGGTGAGCATTTCGGTTCCTCCCCTGTTCCGGGCTTCGCCGGGGTTGATCTCCAGTTGCGCGAGCGCCCAGGCGGCCGTGTCGCGGACGATCGGCTCGTCTTCCGAACCTGCGGCCGAAGCGACGACGTCGGACAGCTCGCGGACGCGGAGCCGGCCGATGACGAACAGGGCGCAGCAGCGGCTCCAGGAGCTCGCCGCGCCCCCCTTCCAGGCGACGATCTCCGCGAGCCGCTGGTTCCGCCCGCGGCAGGTCTGCGGGAACTCGTGCGCCAGCCGTTCGAGCCGCTGCCGCGGCTCCAGGTCTTCGATGAGCGGCAGGAGCAGCGCCTTCTGCTGCGCGGAAAGGGCGATGTCGACCAGCTCGACGGCGTAGGCGCGCTTTTCCTTCGCTTCGTGGGTCACGTGTTCGCTGGCGCGGAGGATCGTTGCCGGATCGTGAAGGAAGCTGAGCAGGAGGAACATCCGCTTCCTCGACCGGGTCACGGCGGCGGCGAGCGCGTCGATGACGAGGGCGCATTCCGGGTCGGACGACAGCTCGCTGATGGCGGCGAGCATCCGCGCGCTCTCGCCGACCTCCTTCCGGAAGATCGATTCGATCCGGCCGGAGAATTGCCGTTCGGCCCGGAAGCCGAGGCGATTGAGCGCGGACAGGATGTGGAGCCGGACGCGCGGATCGCCCGCGTCGAGCCGGTCGAGGAGGAAACGCTTCGAAGCTTCGCCCGGAATCCGGCCGACCACTCGGGCGAGACGGACGAGGTCGTCCGCGCGCCGGCCGGGGAGGTCGAAGGCGGCGGCGAGTTCGGGGAGGACGGCCTCCCCGCCTATCCGTCGGTGGGATTCGACGGCGAGGCCACCATCACCGCACGAGTACGCGGCGTCCAGCGCTGCGCCACCAGTTCGGGGGTTAACTGATAACCGCTGTCCGCACCGACGGCAATCTCATCAGCGACCCCGCCCATCATGCGCACAAAGTTGC
>JBAXUD010000393.1:0-3561 GCA_037129875.1 Mycobacteriaceae bacterium | reverse complement strand
TCTCCAAGGTGGTCAAGGGTGGCCGCCGGTTCAGCTTCACCGCGCTGGTCATCGTCGGCGACGGCCACGGCATGGTCGGCGTCGGCTACGGCAAGGCCAAAGAGGTGCCCGCCGCGATCGCCAAGGGTGTTGAAGAGGCCCGCAAGAGCTTCTTCCGCGTCCCGATGATCGGTTCCACCGTGACCCACCCGGTTCAGGGTGAGGCAGCTGCAGGCGTGGTCATGCTGCGCCCGGCCAGCCCCGGTACCGGCGTCATCGCCGGCGGTGCGGTCCGAGCGGTGCTTGAGTGCGCCGGCGTGCACGACGTGCTCGCCAAGTCGCTGGGCAGTGACAACGCGATCAACGTGGTGCATGCCACGGTGGCCGCGCTCAAGCTGCTCCAGCGTCCGGAAGAGGTGGCCGCCCGCCGAGGTCTGCCGATCGAAGACGTGGCACCCGCGGGCATGCTCAGGGCGCGCCGCGAGAGCGAAGCGGCACGGGCTGCCGCATCGCGTGAAGGAAGCGCAGAACGATGACAGAACTCAAGATCACTCAGGTCCGCGGCACCGTCGGGGCGCGCTGGAATCAGCGCGAGACCCTGCGGACGTTGGGCCTGAAGAAGATTCGTCAGTCGGTGGTCCGCGAGGACAACCCGCAGACCCGCGGGCTGATCAATGTCGTGCACCACCTCGTCGAGGTTGAGGAGGTTTCGTCGTGAGCGCGAAGAGCGATGACACGATGAGCGACGTCATCAAGTTGCACGACCTTCGTCCCGCCCCCGGTGAGAAGAAGGCCAAGACCCGCGTCGGCCGTGGCGAGGGCTCCAAGGGCAAGACCGCCGGGCGCGGCACCAAGGGCACCAAGGCGCGCAAGAACGTGCCGGTGACCTTCGAGGGTGGCCAGATGCCGATTCACATGCGGCTGCCCAAGCTCAAGGGCTTCCGCAACCGGTTCCGCACCGAGTACGAGGTGGTCAACGTCGCTGACCTCAACCGGCTGTTCCCGGCCGGCGGAGACGTCAGCCTCGATGACCTCATCGACAAGGGCGCGGTCCGGAAGAAGAGCTTGGTCAAGGTGCTCGGCGACGGCAAGCTGACGGTGAAGGTCAACGTCACCGCCCACAAGTTCAGCGGCAGCGCCCGGGACAAGATCACCGCCGCGGGCGGTTCGGCCACCGAACTGTCCTAACGACGTTTCCAGCGCTCAGAGCCCCCGTTTCGGCGGGGGCTTTGGCGTCTGGCGGGTGGGCCCGCGCCGGCCGGTAACCTCGAAACCATGCGATCCCTGCTTCCCGGTGTTCCCGATGAGATGCTCGGCTACCTCAAGGCGGGAGCCCGTCGGGTAGACACCGCCCGTCACCACGGCGTGCCCAACGGCTGCATTCTCGAATTGGACCTGCAGTCGGTACCGCCGGAGACCGCCGGGTTCGACCCGGTGCGGTTCGTCACCGGTGCGGGCCGCCCACTGGTGCTGCGAGATGCCGTCGCCGCCATCCACCGCGCCGCAGAGGACGATCGTGTGGCGGGAATGGTTGCCCGCGTTCAGCTTTCGGCCGCCCCGCCGGCCGCTGTGCAGGAACTGCGCGAGGCCGTCCTGGCTTTCACGGCGGTCAAGCCGTCGCTGGCCTGGGCCGAGACCTACCCCGGCACGCTGTCCTATTACCTGGCCTCGGCGTTCGGCGAGATCTGGATGCAGCCCTCGGGCACCGTGGGGTTGATCGGGTTCGCCACCAACGCCCTTTTCCTGCGGGACGCGCTGGACAAGGCCGGCGTTCAGGCGCAGTTCGTCGCGCGCGGGGAGTACAAGTCCGCGGCCAATCTGTTCACCGAAGCGCACTACACCGACGCCCACCGGGAAGCCGACAGCCGCCTGATCGAGAGCCTGCACAGCCAGGTGTGGCAGGGCATCGCGGAGTCCCGCAAGGTCGAGGGCCACGTGCTGGACGGGCTCGCCGACCGGGCGCCGCTGCTGCGCGACGACGCCGTCGGCGCCGGTCTGGTCGACCGCATCGGCTTTCGCGACGAGGCGTACCTGCGGATCGCGGGGATGACGGGCGCCGGCGAGCTCGAGGACCCGGACGGCGACGAGGCGCCACCGCGGCTCTTCTTGTCCCGCTACGCCCAGACCCGCACCGGCGGACTGCCGATCCGTTCGAAGAAACCCACGATCGCGGTGGTCACCGTGGCGGGGCCGATCGTCAGCGGACGCGGCGGGCCGCAGGCTCTGCCGTTGTCGCGGTCCAGCGCAGGCGGTGATGCGATTGCCGCCGCACTGCGCGAGGCCGCCTCCGATGACGACGTGAAAGCTGTGGTGCTGCGGGTGGACAGCCCGGGCGGCGCGGTGACGGGGTCGGAGACGATCTGGCGGGAGGTGTGCCGGATCCGGGAAGCCGGCACCCCGGTGGTCGCGTCGATGGGCGCGGTCGCCGCCTCGGGCGGCTATTACGTCGCCATGGCGGCCGACACCATCGTGGCCAATCCCGGAACGATCACCGGGTCGATCGGCGTGATCACCGGAAAGCTCATCGCCCGCGAACTCAAGGACCGGCTCGGCGTCGGCTCGGACGCGGTGCGCACCAACACCAATGCGGATGCCTGGTCGCCCAACGCTGCGTTCACCCCGGAGCAGCACGCCATGGTCGAGGCCGAAGCGGACCTCTTCTACGACGACTTCGTGGAGCGGGTCGCACAGGCGCGCGGTATGTCGACCGCGGAGGTCGACGCGGTCGCGCGGGGCCGGGTGTGGACCGGCGCCGACGCCCGCGAGCGTGGCCTGGTCGACGAGCTGGGCGGTTTGCGGACCGCGGTCCGCCGGGCCAAGGTGCTGGCGGGCCTGGATGCCGATGCCGAGGTGTCGCTGGTCGGCTATCCGGGTTCCTCGGTGCGGGATTACCTGCGGCACAGGGCCTCTT
This sequence comes from Mycobacteriaceae bacterium, assembly GCA_037129875.1. Taxonomy (GTDB): domain Bacteria; phylum Actinomycetota; class Actinomycetes; order Mycobacteriales; family Mycobacteriaceae; genus Mycobacterium. The sequence continues at coordinate 671 of JBAXUD010000393.1, read as the reverse complement.
CGCAACCGGCGGCCACGCTTTCGGATGCCGCTGCGGCACTGGTCGGTTCGGCGGTGGCGGGGATGATCGAGCGGGGGGCGCGCTCGATCGGCGGTACCCACGCGCTGTGGCTCGGCGATGACCGGTTCTAGGGCTCAGGCGAGTGTTGCGCTGACGTAGACGATCTCCCCGAGGGGACCGTCGTCAGCGTGATCCCGCGGCGGAAGCCCGTGTCGCCGGAGCAGTTCGTCACCGGGCACGCCGTCGACGTCCCAGCCGAGTGCGCTCAGCTGATCCATCACGTTGCCGCGCGGGCCGGTGTAGATCAGCGACGGCATGTCGAGGTCGAATCCTCGGCTGCGCATGTCCGCGGCCATGGTCTGGGCCCGCTCGGTATCGAAATCGATGATGCCCGGAACGTATTCGGTTGCCGCGGCGCTGCCGGGAGCACTCAGTCCGGTGATGGTGTCCAGCAGTCGGTCCTGCGCATCGGGTGGCAGGTAGATCAGCAGACCCTCGGCCAGCCACGCCGTCGGTGCCGACGGGTCGAAACCGGCCGCGCGCAGGGCGGTGGGCCAGTCGTCGCGCAGGTCGATGCCGACGGTGCGGCGGGTGGCGGTGGGTTCGGCCTGCAGGCCCGCCAACGTTGTGGTCTTGAAGTCGATGACCGCGGGTTGGTCGATCTCGTACAC
>JBAXUD010000392.1:0-3572 GCA_037129875.1 Mycobacteriaceae bacterium | reverse complement strand
CCGGCCGGCTTCCGCGCCGCCGGAATCGCCGCCGGCATCAAGAAGTCCGGGGCGCCGGACCTTGCCCTGGTATTCAACGAGGGCCCCGACTACGCCGCCACCGGGGTGTTCACCCGCAACCAGGTCAAGGCCGCCCCGGTGTTGTGGACCAGCCAGGCCATCACGACCGGACGGTTGCGGGCGGTGCTGCTGAACTCCGGCGGCGCCAACGCCTGCACCGGCCCCCTGGGCTTCGCCGACACCCACATGACCGCCGAGGCCGTCGCCGCGACGCTGTCGAACTGGGGCACCGAAACCGGGGCCATCGAGGTGGCGGTCTGCTCCACCGGCCTGATCGGTGACCGGCTGCCCATGGATAAGGTGCTCGCCGGTATCACCGAGATCGTCCACGAAATCCACGCCGGGCTGCTCGGCGGCGACGACGCCGCACGGGCCATCATGACCACCGACACCGTGCCCAAACAGGTTGCGCTGCATCACTCGATGGAGTCGGGGGAGAACTGGACACTCGGCGGCATGGCCAAGGGCGCCGGCATGCTCGCACCGTCGCTGGCCACCATGCTGGTGGTGCTGACCACCGACGCCGTCGCCGACGCCGCGGCGCTGGAGACCGCACTGCGGCGCGCCGCGGCCGCCACCTTCGACCGGCTCGACGTCGACGGCAGCTGCTCCACCAACGACACCGTGCTGTTGCTGGCCTCCGGCGCCAGCGAGATCCGTCCGAGCCAGGACCATCTCGACGACGCCGTGTTCCGGGTCTGCGAGGACCTGTGCGCCCAGATGCAGGCCGACGCCGAAGGCGTGACCAAGCGGGTCCTGATCACGGTCATCGGTGCGCCGAGTGAGGATGACGCCGTCGTCGCCGCCCGGCTGGTGGCCCGCGACAGCCTGGTCAAGACCGCGATGTTCGGCTCGGATCCGAACTGGGGCCGGGTGCTGGCCGCGGTCGGGATGGCGCCGTTCGCGCTCGATCCGGCGCGGATCTCGGTGTCGTTCAACGATTCCCCGGTGTGTGTCGACGGTGCCGGGGCCCCCGGTGCCCGGGACGTCGATCTATCCGGCCCCGACATCGAGGTCACTATCAACCTCAACCTCGGCGACGGTGAGGCCACTATCCGCACCACCGACCTCTCGCACGCCTACGTCGAAGAGAACTCGGCCTACAGCTCATGACGACCACTCTGAATTCCGACGGATTGCAGGGCAAGATCGTCGTGGTCAAGTACGGCGGCAACGCCATGACCGACGAGGCACTAAAGCGCGCCTTCGCCGAGGACATGGTGTCCCTTCTCCATGCGGGGGTTCACCCGGTTGTGGTGCACGGTGGCGGCCCGCAGATCAGTGCGATGCTCAAACGCCTAGGCATCGCGGGGGAATTCAAGGGCGGCTTCCGCGTCACCACGCCGGAAGTCCTCGATGTCGCCCGCATGGTGCTGTTCGGCCAGGTCGGCCGGGAGCTGGTCAACCTCATCAACGCTCACGGGCCCTACGCCGTCGGCATCACCGGTGAGGACGCCCGGACTTTCACCGCGGTCCGGCGCACGGTCACCGTCGATGGGGTGCCCACCGACATCGGCCTGGTCGGTGACATCGACAACGTCGATACCGCGCTGCTGTCGGATCTCATTGCCGCCGGACGCATCCCGGTGGTGTCCACCATCGCCCCGGACGCCGGCGGCGTCGTCCACAACATCAACGCCGACACCGCCGCCGCCGCACTGGCCGAGGCCCTCGGTGCGGAGAAGCTGCTGATGCTCACCGACGTGGAGGGCCTCTACACCAGCTGGCCCGACCGCGACTCACTGGTGAGCGAGATCGACACCACCCGCCTCGCCGAGTTGCTGCCCGCTCTGGAGGAGGGCATGGTGCCCAAGATCGAGGCGTGTCTGCGGGCTGTGGAGGCCGGTGTGCCCAGCGCCCACGTCATCGACGGTCGGGTCGAACATTGCGTGCTGGTCGAGCTTTTCACCGACGAGGGCACCGGAACAAAGGTGGTGTCGGGACGATGACCGACGCCGGACTGCTCGACCGCTGGCAGGCGGTGATGATGGATAACTACGGCACCCCGGCGCTGGCACTGGCCAGTGGCGAGGGCGCGGTGGTGACCGACGTCGACGGCAAGACCTACCTGGATCTGCTCGCCGGCATCGCCGTCAACATCCTGGGCCATCGGCACCCCGCCGTCATCGAGGCGGTGACGGCCCAGCTGAACACCCTCGGGCATGTGTCCAACCTCTACGCCACCGAACCGGGCATCGCACTTGCCGAAGCCCTCGTCGGTCACCTCGGAACCGACGCACCCGCACGGGTCTTCTTCTGCAACTCCGGCGCCGAGGCCAACGAAGTCGCGTTCAAGCTCACCCGGCTCACTGGGCGCACGAAACTCGTTGCGGCACAAAATGCTTTCCACGGCCGCACCATGGGCTCACTTGCGCTCACCGGACAGCCGGCCAAACAACAGCCGTTCGAGCCGCTGCCCGGTTTCGTCACCCATGTGCCCTACGGCGACGTCGATGCGCTCGCCGCCGCCGTCACCGACGAGACCGCCGCGGTCTTCCTCGAACCGATCATGGGGGAGGGCGGCGTGGTGGTCCCGCCGCAGGGCTACCTGGCCGCCGCCCGCGAGATCACCAGCCGGCACGGCGCACTGCTGGCCGTCGACGAAGTCCAGACCGGGGTCGGACGCACCGGCGCGTTCTATGCCCACTCCCACGACGGCATCACCCCCGACATCGTCACCCTGGCCAAGGGCCTGGGCGCCGGCCTGCCGATCGGCGCCTGCCTGGCCGTCGGCCCGGCCGCCGACCTGATGACGCCGGGCATGCACGGCAGCACCTTCGGCGGCAATCCGGTCTGCGCCGCCGCCGCGTGCGCGGTGCTGCGGGTGCTTGAGGCCGAGGACCTGATGGGCCATGCCGACCGGCTGGGTAAAGCACTGGCCTACGGCATCGAGGAACTCGACCATCCGCTGGTCGACTACGTCCGCGGACGTGGTCTGCTGCGCGGGATCGTGCTGCGCGCGCCGCACGGCAAGGCCGTCGAAGCTGCCGCGCGGGAAGCGGGGTTCCTGGTCAACGCCGCCGCGCCCGACGTCATCCGGCTGGCTCCGCCGCTGATCATCACCGAAACGCAGGTCGGCAGCTTCCTGGCCGCCCTGCCCGGCATCCTCGACGAGTGCACATGACCAGGGCCTCGGAAACCAACCGCGCCGGCCGGCAGGCCCGCATCGTGGCCCTGCTGTCCGCCCGTCCAGTGCACAGCCAGGGAGAACTCGCGGTACTGCTGGCCGCCGAGGGCATCGACGTCACCCAGGCGACGCTGTCGCGGGACCTGGAGGAACTCGGTGCGGTGAAGCTGCGCGGCGCTGACGGCGGGGTCGGGGTGTACGTGGTCCCCGAGGACGGCAGTCCGGTGCGCGGGGTGTCCGGCGGCACCGATCGGCTGTCCCGGCTGCTGGGTGATCTGCTGGTGTCCACCGACGCCAGCGCCAATCTCGCGGTGCTGCGCACCCCGCCCGGCGCGGCGCACTACCTGGCCAGCGCCATCGACCGGGCCGCGCTGCCCGAGGTGGT
>JBAXUD010000391.1:0-3594 GCA_037129875.1 Mycobacteriaceae bacterium | reverse complement strand
GACGATCCCGCCGTGTCGCGCGCTGTCGCCCGGGATCTGCGCCGCCACTACGGCGACAGGTACCGCATCATGCGCGCCGAATCCGGTCACGACGCCCTGGCGGCCCTCAACGAACTCCGGCTACGCGGCGATACGGTCGCAGTCTTCGTCGCCGACTACCGGATGCCGCAGATGAGCGGAATCCAGTTCCTTGAAGAGGCGATGGACATCTTCCCGATGGCGCGCCGCGTGCTGCTGACCGCTTATGCCGACACCCACGCCGCGATCGAGGCCATCAACGTCGTCGACCTCGACCGCTACCTGCTCAAGCCGTGGGATCCGCCCGAGGAGAAGCTCTACCCGGTCCTCGATGCACTGCTCGAGGCGTGGCACGCGACCGGCGACCGCGCCATCCCGCACACCAAGGTGATCGGGCATCGCTGGAGCGAGCGGTCCTGGCAGGTCCGCCAGTTCCTGGCTAGCAACCAGCATTCGTTCCGCTCGTTCACCGCCGACGAACCCAAGGGACGACAACTACTCGACGCCGCCGGTCTCGACGGCGGTCAGTTGCCGGTCGTGATCACCGAGCAGGGCGAGATATTGGTCGACCCGGCAGATGCGGAACTGGCCGGCATGCTCGGTCTGTCGACGCAGCCATCCCTTCAGATGTACGACCTGGCCGTCATCGGTGGGGGTCCGGCCGGGCTCGCCGCCGCCGTTTACGGCGCCTCCGAGGGCCTCAAGACCGTACTGATCGAGGAGACGGCCACCGGCGGACAGGCCGGGCGCAGCTCCAGGATCGAAAACTATCTCGGCTTCCCCACCGGCGTCTCCGGCGCCGAGCTGACCACATCGGCACGGCGCCAGGCAGAGCGGTTCGGCGCGGAGGTGATCGCCACCCGCAAGGCCGTCACGCTCGTTGCCGGGGAGGTAGGGGCCGCCCGCACCATCGCCTTCGCGGATGGCGGCGAGATCGGCGCGCGCGCCGTCATCCTGGCCACCGGCGTGGACTACCGACAGCTGCGTGTCGCCGGATGCTGGGACAACCCCGAGGATCCGGCGTGCAGCTATGTAGGGCGCGGCGTCTACTACGGCGCTTCGGTGTCCGACGCTTCCGAATGTGCGGGTGAGGACGTCTACCTCGTCGGCGGCGCCAACTCCGCCGGACAGGCCGCGCTGTACATGGCCGAGAAGGCGAGGTCGGTGACGATGCTGGTGCGCGGGCCGTCGCTGGAAGCATCGATGTCGCACTACCTGATCCAGCGGATCGAGAACCACCCCAGAATCTGCGTGCGCACCGCTACCGAGGTCGTGGGCACCACCGGCGACGACGACCACCTCACCGGCCTGGTGCTGGAGAACCGGCAGACCGGCGACCGGGAGGCCGTCGCAGCGACACGTTTGTGCTGCTTCATCGGCGCCGCGCCCCGTACCGAATGGCTCAAGGAAGTAGTGGCGGTCGACGATCACGGCTTCGTGCTCTCCGGACCGGATCTGCGCGGCGTCATCGGCTGGACCCTCGACCGTCCGCCCTATCACCTGGAGACGAGCGCGCCCGGCGTCTTCGTGGCCGGTGATGTGCGCGCCGAGTCGGCAAAGCGGGTGGCAGCGGCGGTCGGGGAGGGTTCGATGGCTGTGATGCTGGTGCACCGCTACCTGGCCGAGGCTTGATCCGCGAGCACTTGATAGGGGACGCCGATGATCGCGAAATGTCTGCCCGACGAACTGCGGACGCTGTTCCTGTTCGAGGCACTGGCCGACCACCAACTGCAGAAGCTGTGCGAGCACGGCCGCGTCGCCGTGTTCGAGCCCGGGCCCGTCTGCACCGAAGGGGACCCGGCCACCTGCTTCTACGTACTGCTCGACGGCGAACTGGTGATGTCGAAGCGCTCCGGCGGTGTGGACGTCGAGACGGGGCGCACCTCGCAGCGTGGTGTGTACTGCGGCGCCTGGTCGGCCTATGTGCCCGGCGATGAGCACCTGTATGAGGCGTCGGTGCGGGTGACCACGCCGTCCCGATTCTTCGTCCTCGACGCCGACGAGTTCGCCCGCTTCATGCAGTCCGAGTTCCCGATGGCAGTGCATCTGCTGGAAGGCCAGAAGGTCGGCGGCTTCCGGCAGCGCCAGATCATCGGCCAGCGCGAGAAGCTGCTGGCGCTGGGCACCATTACCGCGGGCCTGACTCATCAGCTCAATAATCCGGCCGCCGCGATCTCGCGCGACGTGGCCCATTTGCGCGAGAACGTCGGCCAGATGCGCCACAAGCTGGCGATGCTGGCCGACGGGAAGTTCTCCCCCGAGGCTCTGCGGGTGCTGGTGCACCTACAGGACGAGGTGGCCGAGCAGGTTGCCATGTCGACCACCCGGCAGTTGACCGCTTTGGAGACATCCGACCGCGAGGATCGGGTCGGCGACTGGCTCGAAGACCACGCAATCGCCGACGGCTGGGACTTCGCCCCGACGTTCGTCGAGGCCGGCCTGGACACCGACTGGCTGGAGCGAGTCGGAGTATCCCTCGACGACGTCGACTGCTCGGCGACACTGCAGCGCGCCATCGGCTGGCTGAAGTACACGATCGACACCGAGCTTTCGGTCGGCCGAATCACGGAGGCGAGCAAACGCATCTCGGCCCTGCTGGCCGGGACCAAGCAGTACTCGCAGATGGACCGCGCGCCCTACCAGTCGGCCGACGTGCATGAGCTGCTGTCCAGCACGCTGATGATGTTCGGCAAAAGAGTCGGCAAGGACGTGCGAGTGGTCAAGGAACTCGACACCTCGCTACCCGAATTGCTTTGCTATCCAGGCGATCTCAACCAAGTCTGGACAAACCTCATCGAGAACGCGATCCAGGCGATGGATGGTCGGGGCACGCTGACGATCCGAACCATGCGCGAAGGGGACCTCGCCCGCGTCGAGATCTGCGACGACGGATCCGGCATTCCCGACGGGATCGTCGACCGCATCTTCACCCCGTTCTTCACCACGAAGCCCTTCGGCGAGGGCACCGGCCTCGGCCTGGATCTGGCGTGGCGGATCGTCGTCGAGAAGCACCACGGCAACCTGCGGGTGGAGTCGGGGCCCGGCGATACCCGGTTCATCGTGATGCTGCCACTGGTGGCACCGGCGCCGGAGGCGCCGATGCCCAACGAAGCGGTCAGCCCCCCTGGGTGATGTAGGCCCGAAGCTGCTGCCGCTCGGCCTGCAGTTCCTCCATCCGGATCTTCACCACGTCGCCGATGCTGACGATGCCGACCAGCTGCCCGTTGTCCAGGACCGGGACGTGCCGCACCCGGTTGTGGGTCATCAGCGCGGCCAGATCGTCGACCGGATCCTCCGGCCGGCACGTCACCACGACCTCGCTCATGATGTCGGCGACCGGACGGCGCAGCAGGTCCGGCCCGACGGTGTGGAGATGGCGTACGACATCGCGCTCGGACACGATGCCGATCACACCGCTGCTGCTCCCCGGGTCGCTGCGCTCCTGCCCTCCGGCGCCAACTCCCGGGTCGCTGCGCTCCTGCCCGCCCCCACCAACTCCCGGGTCGCTGCGCTCCTGCCCTCCGGAACCAACTCCCGGGTCGCTGCGCTCCTGCCCTCCGGAACCAGGCCCGATCA
>JBAXUD010000390.1:0-3603 GCA_037129875.1 Mycobacteriaceae bacterium | reverse complement strand
CGGTTCTGAGTGCCAGCGCTTAAGCCCCGGCTTGCTGGCCGGCAACCCTCCAACCGCGGTGGGGTGCCCCGGGTGATGACCAGGTTGAGCAGCCCAAGTGGCTGCACGGCAAGCGCGGGTCCGCCATGACGGGCCCCCCGAGTAGACAGGGAAACCTGATGCGGAGCCCCACCATGTGTTGCTGTCGCTGATCCCTCCGCGCCGCCCCGTCCGTCCTGTCGACGCCGCGGCGCGTGTCCCAGCCCAGTGACGATCCAAGGAGCATTACCCCCATGAGCACCGATAACTGGTCGTTCGAGACCAAACAGATCCACGCAGGCCAAACCCCCGACCGCGACACCCACGCCCGGGCCCTGCCGATTTACCAGACCACGTCCTACACCTTCGACAGCACCGACCACGCGGCCGCGCTGTTCGGCCTGGCCGAGCCCGGCAACATCTATACCCGGCTGATGAATCCGACCACCGACGTCGTCGAGCAGCGCATCGCCGCCCTCGAGGGCGGGGTGGCGGCGCTGTTGCTGTCCTCCGGCCAGGCCGCCGAGACGTTCGCGATCCTGAACCTGGCGGGTGCCGGCGATCACATCGTCTCCAGCCCGCGGCTGTACGGCGGCACCTACAACCTGTTCCACCACACCCTGCCGAAGCTGGGCATCGAGACCACCTTCGTCGAAGACCCCGACGACCTGGACTCCTGGCAGGCAGCGGTGCGGCCGAACACCAAGGCCTTCTTCGCGGAGACGATCTCCAACCCCAAGATCGACGTTCTCGACATCCCGGGGGTGGCCGAGGTCGCCCACCAGAACGGCGTGCCGCTGATCGTCGACAACACCATCGCCACCCCGTACCTGATCCAGCCGATCGCGCACGGCGCCGACATCGTCGTGCACTCGGCCACCAAGTACCTCGGCGGACACGGGACGGCCATCGCCGGGGTGATCGTCGACGGCGGCACCTTCGACTGGACCGCCTCAGGCAAATTCCCGGGGTTCACCAGCCCCGATCCCAGCTACCACGGCGTGGTGTTCGCCGAGCTCGGAGCGCCCGCCTTCGCGCTCAAGGCCCGCGTCCAACTGCTGCGCGATCTCGGCTCGGCCGTCGCCCCGTTCAACGCCTTCCTCATCGCCCAGGGCCTGGAAACGCTGAGCCTGCGGATCGAGCGGCACGTCCAGAACGCCCAGCGCGTCGCCGAGTACCTGGCCGGGCACGACCAAGTGGTGGGCGTGAACTACGCGGGGCTGCCCAGCTCTGCGTGGTATCAGCGCGGGAAGCAGTTGGCGCCCAAGGGAACCGGTGCGGTGCTGTCCTTCGAACTGGCCGGCGGAGTGGAGGCCGGAAAGGCCTTCGTCAACGCGTTGACACTGCACAGCCACGTGGCCAACATCGGCGACGTCCGGTCCCTGGTCATCCACCCGGCGTCCACCACCCACCAGCAGCTCTCGGCCTCAGAGCAGCTCACCACCGGGGTCACCCCCGGACTGGTGCGGCTGGCGGTGGGCCTGGAGGGAATCGACGACATCCTCGCCGATCTGGAACGCGGCTTCGCGGCCGCCGCATCGCCGTCCGGCGCTCGCGATGACGGGCTGGCCTCAGACCCGCGCGCCGTGGCGGCCATTTGAGAGAGCCCGACGTGACCCTCTCCTACGAGCGACTGCGAACACCCCTCGACACCAGGGCTCTGCCGGCCGAGGGCGAGTTGGGCATTGTCGATATCGGCCCGCTGACTTGCGAGAACGATGCGGTCATCGACGACGTGTCGATCGCTGTGCAGCGCTGGGGCGAACCCTCGCCGAACCGGGACAACATCGTCGTCGTGCTGCACGCACTCACCGGGGACTCCCACGTGTCCGGCCCGGCCGGTCCCGGACATCCCGGCCCCGGTTGGTGGGAGGGGGTCATCGGGCCCGGCGCTCCGATCGACACCGACCGCTGGTGTGCGGTCGCCACCAACGTCCTGGGCGGCTGCCGGGGATCGACGGGGCCGAGTTCACTGGCCCGCGACGGAAAGCCGTGGGGTTCGCGGTTTCCGTTGATCACAGTCCGCGACCAGGTGGACGCCGACGTCGCCGCACTGGCGGCGCTGGGCATCACAGAAGTGGCCGCCGTGATCGGCGGCTCGATGGGCGGCGCCCGCGCGCTGGAGTGGATGGTCGGCTACCCCGACCGCGTGCGGGCAGCGCTGCTGCTCGCGGTAGGCGGGCGCGCCACCGCCGACCAGATCGGCACGCAGTCCAGTCAGATCGCGGTCATCAAGGCCGACCCGGCGTGGCAGGGCGGGGACTATTACGGCACCGGCCGCTCCCCCGAGACCGGGCTGGAGCTGGCCCGCCGGTTCGCCCACCTGACCTACCGTGGCGAGACCGAACTGGACAACCGATTCGGCAATGAAGGCCAGCCCACCGGGGAAGGCAGGGAAGACCCGTTGGCCGGCGGGCGCTACGCGGTGCAGAGCTACCTGCAGCACCAGGGCACCAAACTGACCCGGCGGTTCGACGCGGGCAGTTACGTGACACTGACCGAGACGTTGTCCAACCACGACGTGGGCCGCGGGCGCGGCGGGGTCGCGGCTGCGCTGCGGTCCTGCCCGGTGCCCACCGTGGTCGGCGGAATCACCTCCGACCGGCTCTACCCCCTGCGGTTGCAGCAGGAGCTGGCCGACCTCCTGCCCGGCTGCCGCGGCCTGAACGTCGTGGAGTCGATCCACGGCCATGACGGGTTCCTGATCGAGACCGAGGCCGTGGGGCAGCTGATCCACGAGACCCTGGCCCTGGCCGACGGCGACCGGCGGCGATGAGCTCCGCCGACCGTGCCGACGGGGGCCGCAAGCAACGGTCGTTGTCGTTCGGTTCGCAGGCCGCCGCCTATGAACGGGGAAGGCCGTCCTATCCGCCCGAAGCGGTCGACTGGCTGCTGTCATCAGGTCCGCAATCGCCCGTCCGCGACGTGCTGGATCTAGGCGCGGGCACCGGCAAGCTCACCAGCCGGCTGGTCGAGCGTGGGCTCAATGTGGTGGCCGTCGACCCGATCGCCGAATTGCTCGACGTGCTGCGCACGACACTGCCGGATACCCCCGCGTTGCTGGGCACTGCTGAGCAGATTCCATTGCCGGACAACAGTATTGATGCCGTCCTGGTGGCTCAGGCCTGGCACTGGTTCGACCCCGATCGGGCGGCCGCCGAGGTGGCGCGGGTGCTGCGGCCCGGCGGTCGGCTCGGGCTGCTGTGGAATGTCCGCGACGAACGGCTGGGCTGGGTCAAGGACTTCGGCCACATCGTCGGCCTGGAATACGACTGGGCGAACACCACCGTCGTTCTGCCCCAGCCGTTCGTCGATGTGCAGACCCACCATGTCGAGTGGACCAACTACATCACCCCGCAGACGTTGATCGACTACGTCGCCTCGCGCAGTTACTGCATCACCTCGCCGGCCGAGGCGCGTACCCGCACACTGGACGAGGTGCGCAATCTGCTGGCCACCCACCCGTCGCTGGCCGGCGCGGAGGGCATTGCGTTGCCGTACATCACGGTGTGCGCACGCGCGGTGCTGGACTGAACTCAGCTGGTGCTGGGCTGAACTCAGCTGGTGCTGGGCTGAACTCAGCTG
>JBAXUD010000039.1:0-13913 GCA_037129875.1 Mycobacteriaceae bacterium | reverse complement strand
CCTCGGCTCCCTCGGTGATCCGGTAGCGGCGGTGGTGGCGGTAGATGTGCTCGAACGGTTCGTGGCGGCTGTAGCCGATGCCGCCGTGGATCTGCATGGCCCGGTCGGCGGCCTCGCACACCAGCCGGTTGGCGCGATAGTTGGCCATCGACACCTTGTCGGAGACCTCGAGGTGGTGGTTGCGGTCCAACTCCCAGGCGGCGTAATAGACCAGCAGGCGCACCATCTGGGCTTCGGTCTGCAGCTCCACCAGCGGCCACTGCACGGCCTGGTTGACCGCGAGCGGCTTGCCGAAGGTGACCCGCTTTCGCGCGTAGTCGACTGCGCGGTCGATGCAGTACTGCGCCGCGCCCAGGCTGCTGGCGGCCTGCCGGATCCGGTTCTCGTGCAGGAAGGTCTGGGCCACTTCCAGGCCGTGGTCGACCTCGCCGAGCACCGCGTCGGCCGGGACGCGAACGTCGTTCAGTTCCACCTCGCCGTGATCGCTGGGCATGTTGAAAGTCCACCAGTAGTAGGGCACCTCGAATCCCTCGGCGTCGCAGGGCACCAGGAACGCGGTGATGCCCACCGCCTGGCCGGGCTCTCCGGAAGTTCGCGCGAACACCAGGTCGTGGGTGGCCCGGTGCACCCCGGTGTTCCACCGCTTGGAGCCGTTGATCACCCAGTCCGCACCGTCGCGCCGGCCCGTGGTCTCCAGCCAGGTGGCATCGCTGCCGTGGTCGGGTTCGGTGAGGCCGAATGCCATCGACCGCTTGCCGGTGAACATGGCCTCGATCCACTCGGCCTTCTGGTCCTCGGTGCCGAACCGGTCCATCATGATCACCTGCGGGAAGTTGCCGACGATCGATGACTCGTCCTGCAGGTCGTTGTGCAGGCCGAGCCCCTTGTGCGCCAGGTGCTCCCGGATGACGGCCATGTCGAGATTGGATCCGTCGCGACCGCCGAACCTGCCCGGAAGTCCGTATCGCAGCCAGCCGGCGGCATCGGCGCGGCGGCGCATCTCGTCGAGGAGGTCCTCCCACTCGCGTCTGGGCACGCCGCCGTTGTCGAGGTCGGTGCGGGCGAACTCGCGGCGACGGTCGAAGTACTGCATGTGTTCGCGTTCCAGCGGCTTGATCTGCGCCTCGATGAACGCGTCCATCTCGGCCAGCAGTGGCGGCAGGTGTTCGGGCACAGAAAAATCAGTCACGGTGAAATCCACCGAATCCTTTCTTCGGCTCGCCGTAGAGCGTCTTCTTCCAGATGGTGGACAGGGTGATGACGGCTGCATCGTCGGACAGGCCTTCGGCCATGCTGACGCTGGTGAACCGCTCGAACAGCAGGGCGATCGCCAGGGCGATGTGATCGGCGTCCAGTTCGGTTGCGTAGCCCTGCCGCTGGGCGGTGCGCACCGACGCTCCGACGATGTCCCTGCCGAAACGGCGGAATCGCTGCTGCAGCAACGCGAATCTCGGCTGGGTGGCGGCCAGCTGGTCGACGGCGAGCATGATCCCGATATTCGGTTTGAACATCTCCCAGTAGGCGCCGACCGCAGAGATGAAGAAGTCGCGCTCGTCGGAGAACGTCGGGAGGTCGACCACCTCGTGCAGGAAGGATTCCGCCAGCGAGGCCAGCAGGTCCTCCTTGTCGGTGAAGTAGCGGTAGAACACCGCGGGCGATCTTCCGGCTGCCGAGGTGATGTCCGCCAGGGTGGTGCCGTGGAAGCCGCTCTGGGCGAACAGCGTTCGGGCGGCGTCCTCCAGGGCCTGCCGGGTCTGCAGACCTTTGGTGGACAGCGCCCGGCTGCTCATCGGATCCTCAGCCGCGTGCCCGGTCGCCGGCCCGCAGCAGTGCGCTGGGCAGTCCGTGGCCGACGACCGCCTGGGCTATGCGGGCGGCATCGATGGCGGCGGCAAGATCGATGTCTACGTCAATTCCGCTGTCGCGCAACAGGTACACCAGGTCTTCGGTCGCGATGTTGCCGCTGGCGCCCGGCGCGAACGGGCAGCCGCCGAGCCCGCCCACCGAGGAGTCCAGGCGGGTCACGCCCGCTGACACCGCGGCCCAGGCGCTGGCCAGACCCACGCCCCGGGTGTTGTGGAAGTGCGCTCCAAGGGGCCGCTCGCCGATGCGGGGGCGCACCAGCTCGACCAACTCGGTGACCCGCCCGGGGGTGGCGGTGCCGATGGTGTCGGCAATGGCGATCCGGTCCGCTCCCCGCTCGCAGGCCGCGTCGACCACGTCGAGCACCCGTTGCGGCGGGGTGGGACCGTCGAACGGGCAATCCCAGGAGGTCGAGATGATCACCTCGACGGCAGCCCCGGCGTCGTGGGCGATGGCGGCGATGTCGGAGATCTGCGCGGCGGCCTCGGCGCTGGTCCGCCCGACGTTGGCCTGGCTGTGCCCGTCAGAGGCGGACACCACGTACTCCAGTGACCGGAAGCCCGCCGCGATGGCCCGGTGCGCCCCGTTCGGGCTGGCGACCAGCGCGGAGAACTCGATGTCGGGGTAATCGGCCAGCGCCGCAGCCAATTCGGGGGCGTCGGCGAGCGCAGGCACCTTGGAGGGCGAGACGAATGCGGTGGCCTCGACCTCGCGCACCCCGGTGGCGGCGATCGCGGCCAGCAGTTCGAGCTTGGCGGACAACGGAATCGGAGTCTCGATCTGCAGGCCATCCCGCAGGGCGACCTCGCGGATGGTGACATGGGTGCTCATAGGACTCCTTGCTCGGTCAGCGTTGCCAGTTCCTCGGGGCTTCGGCCGAGCAACTCGCCGTACACCTCGTTGTTGTGCTGTCCCGGCCGCGCCGGGCCGGCGCTGCGCACCCCACCGGGGCTCTCGGAGAGCACCGGTACCACGCCGGGGCCCAACACGTTTCGGCCGATGCGCTGGTCGTAGTGGTCGACCAGCATGCCGCGGGCGAGGAACTGCGGATCGGTGACCACCTCGGCGACGGTGTTGATCGGACCGGCTATCACCCCGGCGGCGCTGAGGGTGTCGATGATGTCGTCGGGCTGACGCCTCGCCGCCCAGTCGCCGATGATGGCGTCGAGTTCGTCCTGGTTGCGGCCGCGGGCGCCGTGGTCGGCGAACCGCGGGTCGCTCGCCAGGTCTGGTTGGCCCATCGCCGCGCACAACCGCCGGAACACGGTGTCCTGATTGGCCGCGATCACCACCCAGCTGCCGTCGGCGCTGCGGTAGATGTTCGACGGCGCAATGCCGTCCAGTCGCGTTCCCGACGGCCCGCGCACCACCCCGCCGACGTCGTAGTCGGGGATGGTGGACTCCTGCACCGCCAGGCACGCCTCGGTGAGTGCGGCGTCGACGATCTGGCCCGCGCCGGTGACGGTCCGCCGATACAGCGCCGCGAGTGCACCCTGGGCGGCGAACATGCCGGCCAGGGTGTCGCCGAGGGAGAGCGCCAGCCGCGGCGGCGGTCCGCCCGGGAAGCCGTTCATATGACGCAGTCCGCTGACCGCCTCGGCCACCGACGCGTAGCCGGCCTTGCCGGCGTCCGGACCGGTCTGCCCGTAGCCGGATACCCGCACCAGGATGATGCCCTTATTGCGTTGGCGCAGAACGTCATAGCCGAGGTCCCACTTCTCCAGTGTGCCGGGGCGGAAGTTCTCCACGATGATGTCGGAGCGCTCGACGAGATCGAGGAACAGCTCCCGGCCGCGCGGCTCGCGCAGGTTGAGCGTGACGCACCGCTTGTTGCGGGCATGCACAGTCCAGAAGAAGTGCTGCCCGTCGACTTCGGCCTGCCCCCAGGTGCGGATCGGGTCGGGGGAGCCGGGCGGCTCGATTTTGATGACGTCGGCGCCCATGTCGCCGAGCAGCCGGCCGGCGAACGGGCCGGAGATCAGGGTGCCGACTTCCAGGACGCGGATGCCGTCCAGCGCGCCGGGTCTATTCCCCGAGTCGCTTCGCTCCTGCCCGCCGGTCACCCGCTCACCCCGGAAAAATCGTGGCGCTCAAGCCAGTCGGTGATGACCTGCACTGCCTGGGCCAGGGTCTCGCGCTGACCGGGCCCGGAGTAGTAGTGGTTGGCGCCGGGAATCTCGTGCATCTCCTTATCCGGGTGCCCGACGGCGTCGAACAGCCGACGGGTGTGGCTGGGTGTGCAGGCGTCGTCGGCGAGGTTGCCGATCACCAGCGTGGGCACCTCGATATCGCGCCCGCAGGCCACCCCGTCGGCGCGGGCGTCGTCGTAGCTCCACTGCGACAGCCAGCTGCGCAGCGAGCAGAACCTGGCCAGACCGATCGGAGAGTTGTTCACGACGCGTGGGTCGCCCAGGTAGCACGTACCGGGTTCCCGCTCGTTGGGGTCGACGGTCGGGTCCAGCCAGCGCGGGTCGGCCATCGTGCCGTGCACGACGAAGCAGTGCTCCTCGCCGCTGTTATTGGAAGAGCCGCGACCCTGTGCTTCCAGTGCAGCGAGTTCCTCCTTGACCCACAATGTGATTCGCCGGTTGCGGGCGATCTGGGCCTGCCGGTAGCGCTCGAGGAAATCCGCGCTGTACGGCGGCTGGTTGGGGTTGTCGGGGTTGTAGAGGTCAAGCTGCGGATCGCGTTTCGTCGGGTCGGACTCGTCGAGTATCGAGGCGTCGAGCCACTCGGTGAGTGTCCCGTGCCGGCTGATGTGGGCAGCCAGCAGCATGATGCCGTCGGCGGGAATCAGGCCGAGGGCCGCGGCC
Organism: Mycobacteriaceae bacterium; assembly: GCA_037129875.1. Classification (GTDB taxonomy): domain Bacteria; phylum Actinomycetota; class Actinomycetes; order Mycobacteriales; family Mycobacteriaceae; genus Mycobacterium. The sequence continues at coordinate 9,237 of JBAXUD010000039.1, read as the reverse complement.
TGCTGTTGGTAGTAGAGCGACAACGATCCGCCGCCGCTCCACCCGGCGAGCACCACCTTCGAGTAGCCCAGCCGCTCGCGTGCGTCTTTGATCACCTCGCCGAGGTCCTCGACCACCTTCTCCATCAGCAGTGCCGAGTCGGTGCCGCGGAACCGGCTGCCCGCGTAGATGACGTGGTGGCCGGCGCGGGCCAGGGCACTGACCATCGGCAGGTAGGCGCCGCCGCCGATCGGGTGCATGAACACCAGCACGGTGTCGCTCGGTGTGTCTGGTCTGAGCAGGTAGCACTCCAGGACGACGGTCTCGGCCAGCCCGCCGTAGACGTCGCGGACCCCCGAATTGTTCTGGAAGGCAACCAGATAGGGGATGCGCTCGTACTTCACGAATGTTGGCCCAGGCCCGATGTCGCGGCCCTTGCCGCTCCCAGGCCCGATGTCGCGGCCCTTGCCGCTCCCAGATCGGCAGCCAGGACCTCCGGCGAGGGCACCAGCCGCCGGCGGGTGTCGATGGCGATCACCTGCCAGTCCACGGTGGTGAAGTCGTCGAATTTGCGCCGGGCCCGCTCCCGTGCCCGTTCCGGGGCGCCGTGGTGCACGCCCTGCGGGGCGTGGCTGATCAGGCCGGATGGCATCGGCTGGCCGTACAGCGAGCCGCCGTGGAAGAACGCGATCTCGTCGAAGTCGACGTTGCGGTGATACCAGGGGGTGCGTTCGGTGCCGGGCACGGTCTCGGCGGGCTTGGGCAGGAAGTTGCACACGTAGACCCCGGTCGCCTGCATGAACAGGTGCACCGTGGGCGGCAGGTGCACGCTGTCCGAGGTGATGACGTGGTAGTCGTCGATATTGAAAGTGAAGGGAAAGTTGTCGCCCCGCCAGCCCTCGACGTCGAGCGGGTTGTGCTTATAGAACAGCGACGTCGGGCCGGCCCCGGCGACTGGGTCGTGGATCAGCCTGACTTCGTACTCGTCGCGGCCGTCGTCATCGAGGGCCTGCGGCTCCGGGATGACGACCTGCCCCGGGTCGAACGGCCAGTGCCGGCCGAGGGGACCGGGCGGCGGCGTGCGGAACTGGTCGGCCTCGATCATCAGCCACGCAGTGAGACTGCTGGGGATGGGACGCCAGGTGCACGCCTTGGGCAGGTAGACCCAATCCCCGGTGCGGTAGTCCAGCGGCCCGAATTCGGTCTCCAGCCGGCCCTGCCCCTGATGCACGAAGCACAGCAGGTCGCCGTCGACGTGACGAAGGTAGTGGGAAGTGGCCTCGGAGCGGCGGCTCAGCGAGATCCGGCAGTCGTCGTTGGAGAACAACAGCAGCGGCGAGTCGCCGACCGGCAGTTGATCGGCGACCACGTCGAGCGGCCGTAACGGGCCGACGGCGCGGTAGGCGGTCGGGTCGTGGCGGCGGAACATGCTCGCGGTGCGCCCGGTGAACCCGTCGCGCCCGAGTTCGTCGTCCTTGAGTCCGTCCAGATCGGCGTGCAGGCGCCGGGGAGTAGCGCCTTTGCGCAGGTGGACGAACGATTCCATGGAAGCTCCCGCGGCTGGCCGGACTGGAAAACTGAAAGTGACTTTAGTTTTTGTTCATGGCCGTAACAAGACTGAATCCCAACTCGATAATTGGCTGTGAGTTTCGTCCTTCGGCGGCACCGTGTTTTACTCATGGCTGCTGTCCGAGCAATCGGGATAAGAGAAAGCTAAGGGTGGATTGGTGAAGTCTGTCGTCAAGAAGGCGCGCGGATGGTCGCGCCGGATTGCCGTTTCTGCTGTCGCTGCGGCTGCGCTGCCGGGCCTGATCGGCGTGGTCGGCGAGACCGCCACTGCGGGCGCGTTCTCGCGGCCCGGTCTTCCGGTGGAGTATTTGGATGTGCCGTCGGCGTCCATGGGCCACGACATCCGCGTCCAGTTCCAGAGTGGCGGACCTAATTCGCCGAACGTCTGGCTGCTCGACGGCCTGCGCGCCCAGGATGACTTCAACGGCTGGGACGTCAATACCCAGGCGTTCGAGTGGTACCTGGACTCCGGTCTGTCGATCTCGATGCCGGTTGGCGGTCAGTCCAGCTTCTACGCGGACTGGTACAAGCCCGCCTGTGGTAAGGCCGGTTGCACCACCTACAAGTGGGAGACCTTCCTGACCCAGGAGGCGCCGGGGTGGCTGAAGGCCAATAAGGACGTCCGGGCGACGGGCAACGCCGCAGTCGGTCTGTCGATGGCCGGCTCGGCCTCGATGAGCCTGGCGGCCTGGCACCCGGACCTGTACATCTACGCAGGCTCGATGTCGGGCTTCCTGAACCCGTCCGAGGGCTGGTGGCCGGGCCTGATCAACGTCTCGATGGGTGACGCCGGCGGTTTCAAGTCTGCCGATATGTGGGGGCCGTCCAGCGATCCGGCCTGGCAGCGCAACGATCCGATGGTTCAGATCCCGCGCCTGGTGGCCAACAACACCCGGCTGTGGGTCTACTGCGGCAACGGCCAGCCCAACGAGCTCGGCGGCGGCGACGTGCCGGCCACCTTCCTCGAAGGCCTGACCATCCGCACCAACCGGACGTTCAAGGACAACTACCTGGCGGCCGGCGGTCGCAACGGTGTGTTCAACTTCCCGGACAACGGCACGCACAACTGGGCCTACTGGGGTCGCGAGCTTCAGGCGATGAAGCCCGACCTGCAGCGCGTCCTCATCGGCGCCTAAGCACGAACGACAAGGCGGGCCCCGGCATCACGCCGGGGCCCGCTTTCGAGTCTCGAGGGGCGCCCTACTTCAACTCGGCTGAACTCAGCCCCAGCAGGCGCCGTGCCACCACCAGCAGCTGAATCTGCTGGGTGCCCTCGAAGATGTCGAGGATCTTGGAATCCCGGGCCCACTTCTCCAGCAGGGTCTGCTCGGAATAGCCTGTGGTGCCGGCCAATTCGACGGCCTTGAGGGTGATGTCGCTGGCCACCCGGGCGGCCTTGGCCTTGCCCATCGAGGCTTCCTTGGAGTTGGGGATGCCATTGTCGGCCTGCCAGGCTGAACGCACCGTCAGCAGGTAGGCGGCCTCCCAGTCAGCCTCCATCCGCAGGAACTCCGCCGCCGGGGCGCTCTGGGCGTGGGCCGGCTTGTCGTAGGAGATCTCCACGCCGGCGTCGTCGAGGATGGTGCGCAACTCCTCCAGCGCCGCACGCGCCACCCCGACGGCCATCGCCGCGACGATGGGCCGGGTGTTGTCGAAGGTCTCCATGACCCCGCCGAAGCCCTTGTCCATCTGGATCTCGGGGCTGCCGAGCAGGTTCGCCTTCGGGATGCGGGCATTCTCGAAGCGGATCGCGGCGGTATCGGAGGCCTTGATGCCCAGCTTGTGCTCGAGTCGCTCGACGGTGACCCCGGGATGCTCACGCGGCACGATGAACGACTTGATCGCCGCGCGGCCCTTGGACTTGTCCAGCGTGGCCCACACCACGATGTGCGACGCCCGCGCTCCGGCGGTGACGTAGATCTTCTCGCCGTTGATGACGTACTCGTCGCCGTCAAGCACCGCCGTCGTCGACACCGCTGCGGAGTCCGAGCCGAACGACGGTTCGGTGATGGCCATCGCCGCCCAGATGTCGGTGCCCAGGTGTGCGAGCTGCTCGTCGTTGGCCACCCCGGAGATCGCCGCGTTGCCCAGTCCCTGGCGCGGGATCGACAGCAGCAGGGCGATGTCGCCCCAGGCGATCTCCATGGAGTTCACCAGCACGGACATGTTGCCGCCGTTGATATTGGCCTTCCCGCTGTCGGCGTCGCGGAAGGCGTCGGTGCCGGCGAAGGAGATGGTCTTGGCCGCGCTGATGCCCTCGAACAGGCTGGAGATGGTGTCCAGTTCGACCGGGTAGGCGTGTTCGTTGAGGTCGTACTTGCGCGATATCGGGCGCAAGACCTCCGCGGCGCCCTTGTGCGCCATCTCGATGACGGCCTCGAGCTTGCGGGGCATTTCCAGATTGATGGCCATCGCCGGCCTTTCTTGGAATCGGTTGGGGGAGTACGGCTTTAAAGGACGCTGCTGTTACAGGACGCTGCCGTTAAAGAACTAAGACACCCTCGGCGACGCCGATGGCCCGCAGATCGCGGTACCAGCGCTCCACCGGGTGTTCCTTGGTGTAGCCGTGGCCGCCGAGGAGTTGCACTCCGTCGAGGCCGATCTGCATGCCCTTGTCGGCGCCCAGTTTCCTGGCCAGCGCGGCCTCGCGGGCGAACGGCAGGCCGCGGTCGGCGCGGGCGGCCCCGCGCCAGGTGATCAGGCGAAGGCCGTCGAGTTCGATGGCGATGTTGGCGCACATGAACGCCACCGCCTGCCGGCGCGCGATCGGCTCGCCGAACGCCTCGCGCTCTTTCACATAGGGCACGACGTAATCGAGCACTGCGTGGCAGGTGCCGACGGCAAGTGCCGCCCAGCCGAGTCGCGACAGGGCGATGGCTTCTGAATAGTCGCGGGCGTAGTCGCTGTCGGTGGCCTCGCTGTCTCCGCCGAGGCGGGCCGACAGCGGGACCGAAACCTTGTTCAGCTCAACACGTCCCAGCGACGCTGCCCGCAGTCCCATGCTGCGGTCGGCGGTCACGCTGAGCCCGGCGGTGCCGGACTCGACGATGAACAGGGCGGGCTTTCCGTTGAGTTGCGCTGCGATGACGAACAATTCGGCGTCAGCGGCGGCCGGCACCAGGGACTTGACTCCGTCGATCCGGTAGCCGCTGGGTGTGCGGACCGCGACGGTCTTGAGCATCGTCGGGTCGAACAGCGGCTGCGGTTCGGCGATGGCAAGGCAGGCCTGCGGCACGTTCTCCCCGGCGAAGGCGGGCAGGTAGGTGGCCTGCTGATCGGCGGTGCCCCAGTGGGTCAATGCCGAGGCCACCCCGCCCGGGGCCAGGATCGGTAGCGCCAGGCCCATATCGCCGTAGGCCAGTGCCTCGGCCACCAGCGCGTTGGTCACCGCGGTGCGCGTTTCGGCGATGCCGTCGAAATTCTCCGGGACCTTGATCGCGGTGACGCCCAGTTCGGCGGCCTTGGCGATGAGGGCGGGCGGGTAGGCGGCGGCGTCGTCGGCGTCGCGGGCGGCCGGCCGAAGAATCTCCTCGGCGAACTGCCGGACCGTCTCGACGATCATCTTCTGGTCGTCGTCGGGCGTCAGGTCGAAGTAGTCGGCGGCGCTCGGCGCCAGGCGGGTCGGCGGCTTGCCCAGGCCCTGAATCTTCTTGAACTGCCGCGTCGAGGCCCCGGCGGCGGAGAAGCCGTGCTTGACGCCGAACTTCAGCGCCCGGTTCAGCGGCTCTCGCAGCTGATGGCGGTCCAGGAACTCCTGGCCCAGCAACGGGGTGAGCAGACCCATTCCGACGTCGAGGACGGTGCGCTTCTGGTGGTGCTGGCCGACGGCACTCTCGCGGGCCCGGGCACTGGCCTTCGACGGCAGGTTCTTGGACGGGAGAGTGTTGGTCATGACGACTGCCTCACGTGGAGCGTTGAAGGGGGCTGAGAGGAGTATCTTACTCCTGAGTAAGGTAAGCGTGTTCTGTAAGCAACCTCACAGCGCATCGAGCACCGCGGAGTGCAGCAGGCCGTTGCTCGCCACCGCACTGCCGCCGTGCGGGCCGGGTTCGCCGGCGAGGTTGGTGAACCGGCCGCCGGCCTCGCGGACCAGCACGTCCAGCGGCGCCAGATCCCACAGCTTGACCTCCGGCTCGGCGGCCACGTCGACCGCGCCTTCGGCCACCAGGCAGTAGGAGAAGAAGTCTCCGTAGGCCCGCACCCGCCATACCGCGTCGGTGAGAGCGACGAACTTCTCCCGCAGCCCGCGATCGGCCCACCCCGACAGGCTGGAGAACGACAGGCTGGCCGAACCCAGGTCGGCCACCCCGGAGACCGACAGTCGCCGCGGCGCCGACCCGCCGAAACTGGTGTGTGCGCCCAGTCCCTGCCCGGCCCACCAGCGGCGGTTCAGCGCCGGAGCGCTGATGACCCCGACGGTCGGCACGCCGTCCTCCAGCAGCGCAATCAGGCTGGCCCACAGCGGAACTCCGCGCACGAAGTTCTTGGTGCCGTCGATCGGGTCGATTACCCACTGCCGGCCGGTGAAGACCGGCGTCCCGCCGTGCTCCTCCCCGAGGATCGCGTCGTTGGTGCGCTCCAGCGCCAGCACGTCGCGCACCGCCGATTCGACCGCCTCGTCGGCGTCGGTGACGGGGGTGAGGTCGGGCTTCTGGTCGACCCGCAGGTCCAGCGCGCCGAAGCGGGCAGTGGTGATGACGTCGGCCCGGTCGGCCAACGACAGGGCCAGGTCCAGATCCGCCGCTAAGTCCTCGGCACTCATGGCTGCAGTCCTACCATGGCGCGATGATGGAATTCGCGGTGCTGCTCCTGATCCTCGGCGCGCTGGCTCTGGTGGTCGGTCCCCGGTTGATGGCGCGGCGCGGCCCGCGCGGGCAGATGGTGCAGGGCACCCTGCTGGTGACCGGCGTCAGCCCGCGGCCCGATGCCGCCGGTGAGCAGTTCGTCACCATGACCGGGGTCATCAAAGGGCCCGACGTGGACGAGCATGTCGTCTATCAGCGGATGGGGATCGACACCGCCGACACCGCGAACTGGCCGACGATCGGCCAGCTGATCCCGGTGGTGTATTCGCCCAGGAATCCGGACAAGTGGTTCTTCGCGCCGCGGGAGCAGCCATGAGGGCCACACTGGTCACGGCCGGCGTGGCCCTAGTCGCGACCAGTTGGGTAGTGAGTATTGCTCCGGCACAAGCAGATCCGGTGTGTAACCCGGGCGGGCCGCCGGACGGAGCGGCCACCCGACCGTTCGACGGCGGCGTCGTCTGGGTCAGCGGCAACGGGCTGGTCGGCGTGACGACCTCGGAAGGTACCGGAAGTCTCCGGGTGCCCAGCGCCTCGCCGATGCCGATGCAGGCACTCGTGGTCGACGCTCAGGCCGACGGGCAGAAACAACTCATCGCCAGCAACGGCCGTGCCGCACACCTGTATGTACTCGAGGGCTGTCAAATCATCCCCGTGTTCGATGGCCAGGGCGAACCGTTCGTGTTCGACCTGCAGAACCTGCGGGGCAACGGCACCGGCATCGGGTGCGAAGACCTGGGCGACGGCAGGCATCTGGTGGCACTGCAGGCTCTGCCGGACGGCGAAGGATTCACCGTGCGCCGCACGGAGATCAACATCAACGGGAACTCCGGGACACCAGGACGGTCCGACACCGTAGCCGGAACCGCATCCGCCTCGACTATCACCTGCGGCGATTCGACGATGGCCAAGGATGGAGTGCAACAGCCTTGAGCGTCAACCAGCCTTGAGCGGCCGCTATTCGTGCGCGATACGCAGCATGTCGGCCACCCTGGCCAGCTTGACCCGCGGGCGGCCTCGCGACTCCCCGGCGGCACGCTCGTGGGCGTCGATGCGCTGCCAGTGGTCGTCGGTCACCAGCTCGGGCTGGCGGCTCACCAGCCAGGCGACCAGTTCGTCGGCGTAGTCGGGCGCGACCTCGCGCAGGTCCATGTCGCCCAGGTCGGCGATCAGGGTGTCGACGGTGTCCTGGGAGTCCTTCTTGTTGGTGCCGATCACCCCGGACGGCCCGCGCTTGATCCAGCCGACGGCGTAGTCGTTGTCGCGTCCGGTGATCCGGCCGTGGGTGTGCGGGATGGTGCCGGCGCGGTCGTCGAACGGCAGGCCCGGGATCGGCACGCCGCGGTAACCGACCGCGCGCACCACCAGTTGGGTGGGCAGGGTCTCGCGCCGGCCGGTGTCGTTGGCCACCGTCCGGCCGTGTTCGTCGGTGAACAGCTCGTTGCGTCCCAGCACGATGGTATCGACCCGCTCGGTGCCGGTGATCTCGATGGGGGAGGTGCGGAACCGAAACACGATGCGGCGGTTGGCATCCCGGTGTCCACCGGCGGCGGTCTGCTCGGCGTACCGGCGCAGCACCTTGATGTTGGCGGCGGTGATCTTGCCTGCCGCGGCGGCGGCCTCGTCGGTGATGCCCTCAAGGTCGGCGGGATCGACGACGATGTCGACGCCTTCGAGTTCGCCCAGTTCGCGCAACTCCAGAGTGGTGAACGCGCCCTCCAGCGGCCCGCGGCGCCCGACCACCACCACCTCGGCCACGCCGCGGTGATGCAGCGCATCCAGTGCGTGGTCGGCGATGTCGGTGGTGGCCAGCACGTCGGGGTCGGTCACCAGGATGCGCGCGACGTCGATGGCGACGTTGCCGTTGCCGATGACCACCGCCCGGCCGCTGGAGATATCCGGCTCCATCTCGGCGAAGTGCGGGTGGGCGTTGTACCAGCCGACGAAGTCCACGGCGGCCACGCTGCCCGGCAGCCCCTCGCCGGGAATGCCCAGCGCGCGGTCGGCCTGGGTGCCCACCGCGTAGACGACGGCGTCGTAGCGTTCGGCGAGTTCGTCGGCGGTGATGTCGCGTCCCACCGCGATATTGCCGAAGAAACGGAACCGCGGATCTGCACCCGTCTTCTCGAAGGTGCGGCTGACGGACTTGATCTTCGGATGGTCCGGGGCGACACCGGATCGCACCAAACCCCAAGGGGTGGGAAGCATTTCGAGCATGTCGATCTGGATGTCGGCCCCGCCGCCGGCCACCGACTCGTCGGCGAAGCGCAGCAGGGAGGCGGCTGCGAAGTAGCCGGAGGGGCCCGCGCCGACGACGGCGACGTAATAGGGACGCATCCTGGGATGGTAATCAGAGCACCCGCCCCGCCGGTAACCTGAGATGCTGTGGACACCGATCGGCAGCCGGAGATCGCCGCGCTCGACACCACCTTGACGACGGTGGAGCGGGTGCTCGACATCGGCGCCCTGCGGGCGCGGATCGAAAAGCTCGAGCACGAGGCGTCGGACCCCAAGCTGTGGGACGACCAGAGCCATGCCCAGAAGGTCACCAGCGAGCTGTCCCACGCCCAGGGTGAGCTGCGGCGGGTCGAGGGCATGCGCAGCCGGCTAGACGACCTGCCGGTGCTCTACGAGATGGCCGCCGAGGAAGAAGGGGCGGGTGGGTCCGAAGCCCTCGCCGAAGCCGACGCCGAGTTGACGTCGCTGCAGGCCGATATCGAGGCCCTGGAGGTCCGGACCCTGCTGGCCGGCGAGTACGACGAGCGCGAGGCGCTGGTCACCATCCGCTCCGGCGCCGGCGGAGTGGACGCCGCCGACTGGGCCGAGATGCTCATGCGGATGTACATCCGGTGGGCTGAGCAACACGACTACGGCGTTGAGGTGTTCG
>JBAXUD010000389.1:0-3608 GCA_037129875.1 Mycobacteriaceae bacterium | reverse complement strand
CATCCGCTTTGGGAGCGGAAGGCCGCAGGTTCAAATCCTGTCACCCCGACACGCCGCCGCAACGTTTACGACACCGAGGAGTACCACCGTGAAGAGCACTGTCGAGAAGCTGAGCCCGACCCGGGTTCGGATCAACGTGGAGGTGCCCTTCACGGAACTGCAGCCCGACTTCGACCGCGCCTACCAGGAGCTCGCCAAGACGGTTCGGCTGCCCGGTTTCCGGCCCGGCAAGGCCCCGGCCAAGCTCCTCGAGGCTCGCGTCGGCCGCGGAGCGGTGCTCGAGCGCGTCGTCAATGACGCCCTTCCCGGGCGTTACAGCGAGGCGGTCACCGCCACCGAATTGAAGCCGATCGGCCAGCCCGACATCGAGGTCACCAGGATCGAGGACGGTGAGGAACTGGTCTTCACCGCCGAGGTCGACGTCCGGCCCGACATCGATCTGCCCGACCTGGCCACGCTGGCGATCTCCGTCGAGCCGGTCGAGGTGACCGATGAAGAGGTCGACGCCGAACTGCAGGCCCTGCGCGCGCGATTCGGGACGCTCCAGGGTGTCGAGCGCCCGGCGCAGACCGGCGACTTCGTCTCCATCGACCTCTCGGCCGCAGTCAAGGGCAAGGACATCCCGGACGGACGCGCCGAAGGCCTCTCCCACGAGATCGGCTCGGGTCAGCTGATCGAAGGCCTCGACGAGGCGATCGTCGGCCTCGCGGACGGGGAATCGGCCACGTTCAACACCAAGCTCGTCGCTGGTGAGAATGCCGGCCAGAAAGCCGACGTCACCGTGACGGTGAAGTCGATCAAGGAGCGCGAGCTGCCTGAGGCCGACGACGAATTCGCCCAACTGGCAAGCGAGTTCGACACCGTTGCCGAGTTGCGTGCGGACCTCACCGAGCAGGTGCGCCGGGTCAAACGCATCCACCAGGCGGAGAAGATCCGCGACAACGCACTGGAGACCCTGCTCGAAAAGGTGGAGGTGCCGCTTCCGGAGAACATCGTCGCGGCTCAGGTCGACGCCGCGTTGCACAACGCGATTCACGGACTTGAGCACGACGAGGCCAAGCTGGACGAGGCGCTGGAAGCCCAGGGCAGCTCGCGCGAGAAGTTCAACGCCGACAACCGCGAGGCCGCGGAGAAGGCGGTCAAGACCCAGTTGTTGATGGATGCCATCGCCGACGAGCTGAACATCGAAGTCGCCGAGAGCGATCTCACCGAGCGGCTGGTCCTGATGTCGCGCCAGTACGGCATTCAGCCGGAGCAACTGGTCGGCCTGCTGCAGCAGAACAATCAGCTGCCGTCGGTGTACGCCGACGTGCGCCGCGGTCTGGCGGTTGCGGCAGTGGTGGAGGCGGCGACCGTCACCGATACCGACGGCACCGTCATCGACACCAGCGAGTTCTTCGGCTCCGCCGAGGAGCAGGACGAGACCGACGGCGACGACGAGTAACGCCGACAGCGAAAGTGCGCCCCGGCGGGCAACGATGTGGGCGCCAGGTTGGTTAGGGTCATAAGAACGTCGGAAATGTTTTCGAGAAAGCAGGTAAGGGTGACTCACATGCGTTCCGGTGTTGGGCTGAACCTCCAGGACTCCGTCTACGAACGGTTGCTGGCCGAGCGCATCATCTTCCTCGGGTCGCAGGTCGACGACGACATCGCCAACCGGCTGTGCGCCCAGATCCTGCTGCTGGCCGCCGAGGATCCCACCAAGGACATTTCGCTCTACATCAACTCGCCGGGCGGATCGATCAGCGCCGGCATGGCGATCTACGACACCATGGTGCTCGCCCCCTGCGATGTGGCCACCTACGCGATGGGCATGGCCGCCTCGATGGGCGAGTTCCTGCTCGCGGCCGGCGCCAAGGGCAAGCGCTACGCCCTGCCGCACGCCCGTATCCTCATGCACCAGCCGTTGGGCGGTATCACCGGCGGCGCCGCCGACATCGCGATCCAGGCCGAGCAGTTCGCGTTGATCAAGAAAGAGATGTTCCGGCTCAACGCCGAGTTCACCGGTCAGCCGATCGAGCGCATCGAGGCCGACTCCGACCGCGACCGCTGGTTCACCGCCCAGGAAGCGCTGGAGTACGGATTCGTCGATCACGTCATCACCCGCGCGCACTTCAACGGAGGATCCAATGCTTGATCGCTTGCCTTTTTCCCAGGCAGATCCCCGGCTCGCTCCGCAGGCGCGCTACATCCTGCCCTCGTTCGTCGAGCACTCCAGTTGGGGCGTCAAGGAGTCCAACCCCTACAACAAGCTGTTCGAGGAGCGCATCATCTTCCTCGGCGTGCAGGTCGACGACGCCTCGGCCAACGACGTCATGGCCCAGCTTCTGGTCCTTGAGTCGCTGGATCCCGACCGCGACATCACCATGTACATCAACTCACCCGGCGGCTCGTTCACATCGCTGATGGCGATCTACGACACCATGCAGTACGTGCGTGCCGACATTCAGACGGTGTGCCTCGGCCAGGCGGCCTCAGCGGCGGCGGTTCTGCTGGCCGCGGGCACACCGGGCAAGCGCCTGGCCCTGCCGAATGCCCGCATCCTGATCCATCAGCCGTCGCTGGGCGGGGTTATCCAGGGCCAGTTCTCCGATCTGGAGATCCAGGCCGCGGAGATCGAGCGGATGCGCACCCTCATGGAGGAGACCCTGGGTCGGCACACCGGCAAGGATCCCGCGGTGATTCGCAAGGACACCGACCGTGACAAGATCCTCACCGCGGAGCAGGCCAAGGAATACGGGATCATCGACACCGTGCTCGCCTACCGGAAGCTCTCCGCGCAGAACGCATAACGTGCGATATCGCTCGGGTCACGTCGGCGACACGCCGGGGCATGGTGGCGCGCGCCACACGGCGGTGAGTGCGATGACGGGATATGTTCACCTCGCAGGGACACCCACGACGACGACACCGAATACCACCGACGCGATTCGCCGGACTGCTCCATATCGGTCGCAACCCGGCTGAGCTTGCGGGTAGCGTCGAGGCAGATCGGAACCAGACTTAGCGACGACCACCGCAACCGACGGCGAAGGAAGTAGGGCCCACCACCATGGCGCGCATCGGAGACGGCGGGGACTTGCTGAAATGCTCGTTCTGCGGAAAGAGCCAGAAGCAGGTCAAGAAGCTCATCGCCGGCCCCGGTGTGTACATCTGCGACGAGTGCATCGATCTCTGCAACGAGATCATTGAAGAGGAGTTGGCCGACAACGACGACGTCAAGCTCGATGAACTCCCCAAGCCTGCGGAGATCCGGGAGTTCTTGGAGAACTACGTCATCGGTCAGGACACCGCCAAGCGCACGCTGGCCGTCGCGGTCTACAACCACTACAAGCGCATCCAGGCCGGGGAGAAGGCGCGGGACTCCCGCGCCGAAACGGTTGAACTATCCAAGTCCAACATCCTGATGCTCGGCCCTACCGGCTGCGGCAAGACCTACCTGGCTCAGACGCTGGCCAAGATGCTCAACGTCCCCTTCGCCATCGCCGACGCCACCGCGTTGACCGAGGCCGGATACGTCGGCGAGGACGTCGAGAACATCCTGCTCAAGCTCATCCAGGCCGCCGACTACGACGTCAAGCGCGCCGAGACCGGCATCATCTACATCG
>JBAXUD010000388.1:0-3618 GCA_037129875.1 Mycobacteriaceae bacterium | reverse complement strand
TCGGCCTCGTCGCCGTCCTCGGCGCCGTCGTCGGCGTCAGCGTCGGCGCCGTCAGCGGCGCGGCCTTCTCCGTCGGCGCGTTCGACGTAGTCATCGGCGGAGTCGACCTCGCCGTCGGCTCCAGCCTGCTCGCCCCGGCCCCGACCACGACCGCGCCGGCCGCGACGGCGTCGCCGGTTCGCCGGGCGATCGCCGGCGTCGCCATCGGTGTCGTCGTTGTCGTCGTCGTCGTCGGACTCGTCCTCGTCGGGTTCGGCCACGACCACCGCGACGGGCTGGGGCGCGACGAAGAGCGGCATGTAGGCCGCTTGTTCCGGTGCCCGCTCCACCGTCACCGGTTCCGCAGACTCGGCGACATGGGCCGTCTCGATGACGTGGGTCTCGAGGATGAGCCGCGACTCCGGCTCGGACTCGACGATCACGGCGGCAGTGGGGTCAACGAACACCAGGGTCGCGACGGGCTCCGCGGACTCGACGTTCGGGGAAGCAGACTCGGCGACAGACTCGGCGTCGAGGGCGGCCAGCGCCTCGCGGACACGAATCGCCTCAGCCTGGTCGACACTGGATTGCGGGCTGCGACTCCGGCCGTCGAGTTCGGCCAGCGCGTCGAGAACCCGCTTGCTGGTGGTGCCGAGCACCCTGGCCAGCGAGTGGACCCTCAGCCGTTCGGGTAGTTCGCCCTCTGCAGCGGGTGGCTCCCACTGCGACGGGGATTCGGGCTGATCCTGGTTGTGATCATCATCGGTCACGAAATCTCCTCAAGCCCCCGGGCGCGTCCTGCGACGCGGCCACGCGAGGGCTACCGCTATGTGCCCGGGCGGCGCCCGGGCTTGTCGATAGGTCTTGCTCTGACGGATTCGGTGAATCTGTTCAGTGCCTGGCGGAATGTCGGCTGTTAGCGGTCCGCGCCGCACCGCAGGCAGCGGTGGTCGCGCACGTCTGAAGTCTCATTCCGACTGACCGTTGCCGGTCGGCCGACCCCAGTATCCCACACCGATCCGCGGCGACGGGACCTGCTCTGTCGAACCGGTCAGATCGCCGGGAACCAGAGGGCGATCTCGCGGGCCGCCGACTCTGCCGAGTCCGAGCCGTGCACCAGGTTGAACTGGGTCTGGAGGCCGAAATCGCCGCGGATGGTGCCGGGTGTCGCCTTCTCGACCGGATCGGTGCCGCCGGCCAGTTGGCGAAACGCCGGGACGGCTCGGGGGCCTTCGAGAACAGCGGCGACCACCGGGCCGGACGTGATGAACTCCAGCAGGTCACCGAAGAACGGCTTGTCCTTGTGCTCGGCGTAGTGCGCTGCGGCGAGCTCACCGGTGACGTGCTTGAGTTCCAGCGCCGCGACGGTCAGGCCTTTGCGTTCGATTCGGCTGATGATCTCGCCGATCACCCGCCGTTGCACGCCGTCGGGTTTGATCAGCACAAGTGTCCGCTCAGTCATCTAGCGCCGCTCCTCCTCATCGCTTCGCTCCGCATCGTCGCCGGCGCGGTCACGAGACCGAAGCGTACCGGTCAGGTCTGCGGCGGTTGCTGGCCGGGCAGCAGGCCCAGGCGCTGGCGGCGCAGCACCTCGCCGCGCAGATAGGCGATCACGGCCCAGACCACGAGAAACAGCACACCCATGAATCCGATGGCTGGGTAGACGACCCAACCGGCGACCAGCACCAGTTGCACGGCGAGGTTGGCCCAGATGGCCCAGGACCGGCCCTGCATACCGGCCAGCACGCCGAGCAGTACCGCAAAGCCCACGAGATAGGCCGTAGAGCCCGCGGTCAGGCCGCCGGCGACCATCGCCACCACGGGCAATGCCAGCAGCACGGCGATGATCTCCAGGATGAGCGTGCCGGCCATGACGCCGCGGAAGCTCTTCCAGGGGTCCGGAGGCGCCTGGCCGCCGACATCGGGCTGCCGAGGCGCCTGGCCGCCGACATCGGGCTGCCGAGGCGCCTGGCCGCCGACATTGGGCTCCGGAGGCGTCGCGGTCATGCGGGGTCCTTGCCGAAGAGGGTGCGGGCCACCCCGGCGGTCACGACCGACCCGGTGATGACGATGCCCGCGCCGCCGACGCCCTCGTCGTAGTCCTCGACCAGAGCCGTGGCGGTCTCGATGGCGTCCGCCAGGGTGGTGGTGCGTACCACCCGGTCCGGACCGAAGACCTCCTCGGCGCGCAGCGCCAGTTCCTCGGGGTCCAGCGCGCGCGGCGAGCCGTTGTCGGTAACCACCACAATGTCGAACACCGGCTCCAGGGCGGCCAGGATGCCCGCGACGTCCTTGTCGGCCAGGACGCTGATCACTCCGACCAGGTGACGAAAGTCGAACTCGCTCGTCAACGCCGCGGCCAGTGCCCGGGCGCCGTCCGGGTTATGAGCGGCGTCGATGAACACCGCCGGGGCACTGCGCATCCGCTCCAGTCGGCCGGGGCTGCGGGCCGCGGCGAATCCGGCCCGCACGATGTCGACGTCGAGCTGACGGTCCGCTCCGGCGCCGAAGAACGCCTCAACGGCCGCCAGTGCCAGCAGGGCATTGTGGCCCTGATGCTCTCCGTGCAGGGGAAGGAAGATGTCGGGGTAAACCCCGCCGAGGCCCTGGAGTTCGAGCACCTGCCCGCCGACGGCGACCCGGCGGTCCAGCACTGCGAACTCGGAGTCCTCCCGCGCCACGAGGGCACCGGCCTGCACCGCGTGGGACAACACCACCGCCATGGCGTCGGGCAACTGACGCGCGATCACCGCCACGGTGTCGACCGGCACCAGGTCACCGCGTGGCGGGCCGATGATGGCGGCCTTCTCCGCGGCGATCTCCCCCACCGTGGCGCCCAGATATTCGGCGTGATCCATCCCGATCGGGGTGATCACGGCAACCGGGGCGTGGATGATGCTCGTCGCGTCCCAGCGCCCGCCCATGCCGACTTCGATGACAGCGATGTCGACGGGGGCGTCGGCGAAGGCCGCGAACGCCATCGCGGTCAGGACCTCGAATTTGCTCATCGCCGGCCCGCCGTCGGCGACCGAGCGGGCGTCGACCAGTTGGATGAACGGTTCGATCTCCCGGTAGGTCTCGACATAACGGGCGGGACTGATGGGCTCGTTGTCGATGGCGATGCGCTCGGTCGAGAACTGCAGGTGCGGGCTGGTGGTTCGGCCGGTCCGCTGGCCGAACGCCGTCAGCAGCGCGTCGATCATGCGGGCCACCGATGTCTTGCCGTTGGTTCCGGCGACGTGGATGCACGGGTAGCTGGTCTGCGGGGAGCCCAGCACCTCCATCAGCATCTGCATCCGGACGGTGGTGGGCTCCAGCTTGGTCTCGGGCCAGCGCTGGTCGAGCAGATGCTCGACCTGAAGCAGGGCGGCGATCTCGTCGGGGGTCGGCTCGGGGATTGGATCTGGCGATTCGTCGGTCATGCCAGTGCAGCCAGACGCGCGGTGATCCGGTCGGTCTCCTCGCGGGCAAGCTTCTGGCGGTCCCGGATCTTGTCCACGACGTCCCCGGGGGCTTTGGCCAGGAACGCGTCATTGCCGAGTTTGGCTGTGGTGGAGACCAATTCCTTCTGTGCGGCGGCAAGGTCCTTCTCCAGCCTGCGGCGCTCGGCGTCGACGTCGACCGTTCCCGAGGTGTCCA
>JBAXUD010000387.1:0-3622 GCA_037129875.1 Mycobacteriaceae bacterium | reverse complement strand
CCGAGTTCGATGTCGAACTCCTCGCGGCCCTGGCGGTAGATCCGGGTGCCGATGATATCGGTGGGCACCAGGTCGGGGGTGAACTGGATACGGGAGAAGGTGCCGCCGACCACCTTGGCGAAGGTCTCCACCGCCAGGGTCTTGGCCACGCCCGGCACACCTTCGAGCAGAACGTGCCCCTTGGCCAGCAGACTTACCAGAATGCGCTCGAGGAGTTGGTCCTGGCCGACAATGATCCGCTTCACCTCGAAGAGCGCCCGTTCCAGGGTCTGCACCTCGGCGACCAGACCGTTCCCGCCGGACAGCGTGGCCGTAGTAGCGCTCGGCCCGCCGTAGGCACCGGGTGACGTCATCGATTTCCTCCACAGCTGTTGGCCGGCACGACAGTCTCTTTCGACCAGGGGTCTGAGGGGACCGCGCGCCTTACTTCCGTTCGGGGCAGCAGCGTGCCCCGCTGACAACTATTCCAGGCGATACGGATTCCGTCGACGTGGCCTCCGTTCGCTGGCGCCTCGGGACGGCTCCGCCGCCCGGGGTCAGGTCTCGATGATCCGCGTCAGGTATGGCGTCATGCCTGCGGTGCGGACGGGACTGACGGTGACGTGGCCCGCCGCCGACGACGACTCGAGCATCTGACCGTCGCCGAGGTAGATGGTGACGTGCTGGCTGCCCTCGGGTCCGTAGAAGATCAGATCCCCGCGCTTTGCCTGCGACGGTGCGACGTGACGGCCGGCGTTGTACTGATCACCGGAGTACTTGGGCAACAGCACACCCACACCGGCGAAGGCATACCGGACGAAGCCGGAGCAGTCGTAGCCCACTTTGCCGGCGTCCTGGTCGACGCCCTCACTGGGTCCGTTGACGGCCCCGCCGCCCCACGAATACGGCACGCTCTGCTGGGAGGCACCGCGGCGGACCACGTACTCGATGGCCTGCGGACCGCTGACGCGACCGCCCGGCACCGCCGACGGGCCACCCCCGATGCCCAGCCCGGACAGGAATTTGCGACCCAGGTCCATCGTGGCCCGGGCGGCCTGCTGGGTGAAGGCAAGCGAAGCCTGCGCCGCCGCCACCGGGTCACCGGGAGCCCCGGCACTGAGAATCTTGGGCAGCGTCGGATCCCAGGCCTGCTCGGCTGCCGCCGGCGAGGCGAAACCCAGCGCCAGCGTGAGTGCGGTCAGGAGCATCGCAAGGGAGCGAAAAAACCGAAAAGCACTGCGAGACATGTTATTTCGCCTCACCATTCGATGTACCGCACGACGAAAGGCGTCATACCGCTGGTTCGCACCGGCGAGATGTGAACATCCGACCCGGTGTAGGGTGCCTCGATCATCTGGTTATTGCCGAGGTAGAGCGTCACGTGCTGGCTGCCGCCGGGGCCGTAGAAGATCACGTCCCCGCGCCGCATCTGCGACGACGGGATCTGGCGACCCGCCGTGTACTGCGAACCCGAGTAATGCGGAAGCTTGATGCCGGCACCGGCGAAGGCGTAGAGGATCAGGCCGGAGCAGTCGAAACCGACCGTGTTCGCACCATCGTCGATACCGCGGCCGGGACCGTCTGCGGTGCCGCCGCCCCAGGAGTACGGCACGCCGATCTGGGACTGCGCCCGCTTGATGACGTACTCGATGGCCTGGTTGCCGTAGACCAGCGGAATGCCGCCGTTGTTGGTGATGCCGGTGTCGGTGGGCTTGAGGATGCCCAGTTTCTGCAGGAACTTCTTTCCCAGCTGCTGGGTGGTCTGGAAGGAGTTCTGCGCGATTCCCAGAACCGCGTTGATGACCTGGACCGGGTCGCCGGACAGGAACGCGCTGGGTACCGCCGGCAGGGTCAGATCCCACTGGGATGGAAGCCCGTAGGGCACTTTGACATCAGCTGCCGGAACGGCCGCCGGGTCACTGCCGTCCCACCGATCCCCGGTCGACGGCGCAGTCGGCGCAGCATCGGGAGCGGGCGCGCCCCCGGGAACGACCGCCGCGGGGGCGGGCGCCACCGCGGCGGCGGCGGCGGCGTTCACCGCTGCCGGTGCCGACCAGGTACGTGCAGCCTCGAGCTTGAGCTGGGCCTCCTTTCGCTCGGCGGCGAGCTGGTCGATCTGCGCCTGCTGCCCGCGGAATGTCTGCTGAGCCTGGGTGAGTGCTTCAACAGCCGCATCCTGGCTGGTCTGGGCATCCTTGACCGCCTGGTCGGCCGTCAGCTTGGCCGCACGGGCCGCGGAGTCGGTGTTCACGGCCGCGGTGCGCGCACGCCGCAGACCGTTCATCACCGCGTCGTTGCTGATAGCCAGGGTCTGTCCGGCCGTCGCGGTGGAGATGATGTCCTCGGGTGTGCGCGCCATGACCAGTGCGGCCGACGGCCCGTTGACGTAGGTGGCGGCTGCAAAGGTGTCGAATTTCTTCTGCGCCGCAACGATCGCCGCGCCGGCGTCGGTGACGGCCTGCTTGCTGGCGTCGACCTGCTGCTGGGCTGCGGCCGCGGCGTCGCGGGCGTCCTGAACCTCGACGAGAGCCTTGTTGACGCTCTCCTGCTCGGTCTGGACCTGCGCGGCGATATCGTCGAGACGCTGGTTCGCCTCGGCCACATCGGCCACCAGGGCGGCCACGGAGTTTGATTCCGGCTCGGCCTCTGCCAGTACGGGCACGGTGAGGCCCATGGCGATGGTCAGCGTCAGCGGAACAACAGCCCGGGATGCCCGGACGGCGGGCTGCAACAGAGAACCGCGGCGGGAAGCTCTCATTCGACTCTGACTCCTCGTGCTCCACGAACAATCACGTTCGTCACATGCGCCCCATATGCCACATCAATAACAATGGTGACAGTTGCACCGTACGTCACGCTTGTCGCAGAAGAAACCGGCGAAATGAATTACACGTTTGTATTTCCGCAGGTGTAACCGAATAGAGACCTTAGAGAAATGCCAGAAAATGGCGTTTGCGCAGCGTGGCTACGCCCGAGCGGCAGTGCCGCGTTTAGCCCACCGTTGCAGGAATCGGGTCGCGGCGGCCGCTGCGCCGACGGCTAAAACAACACAAATCGTGAATGCAGTCCAGGGGAAAATCGGAGTGTTCAACTGGTCGACGAAATTCTGCGCACCCTGCACCGGATTCGACGCCGACTTCGCCACGTCCTGGCCGGCCTCGAGCAGCACACGGTCGTAGTTCTTGCTGTAGGTCCCGGCGAACTGCGGGCTGAGCACCAATACGGTCGAACCCGGATTGGCCTCCCCCACCTGTGTCGCGATATCCCGCAGCGGCGTGTCGATGATCGGGCTCTTCTGCATCACGACGACCTTGAGATCGATACCGCGGTCGTGGGCTCCGGCGACGACTTTCTGCAGTCCCGCCACGTCGGCCTTCGGGGCGGCGACGCCGTCCTTGGCCACATCGGCCTGAACCGCTGCCATACAGCTGTCCAGCGGGGCATCCGTCGGCAGTCCGACGGCAGTGCACAACTCCACCGGGATAAAGGTCGGCGCGGGCAGGGTTGTCACGAAATCAGACCGTACCTCGCACACCGCCCGGGGGTGACAACACGCGCCGGGGTGGACAAGACTGGCTTAGTATCCGACTGGCCCGCCAACCGCTGACGGGGATCACCGACGCCTGGAGTTGATGTGAGCAGC
>JBAXUD010000386.1:0-3623 GCA_037129875.1 Mycobacteriaceae bacterium | reverse complement strand
CGCACCTCGTCGGGATGCAGACCGAGGATGGTGTGCAGCAGCATGATGCCGTCGTCGGGCATCGCCTCGTAGGCGAATGTGAAGAAATCGTCGTAGCGGGCGAAGCCGAAATGCTCGAAGGCACCGATGGACACGATCCGGTCGACCGGCTCGTCGAACTGCTCCCAGCCGCGCAGTTCCACCCGCTTGGAGCGCGGGCTGTCCGACACGGCGAACAACTGCTCGACGTGGGCCTTCTGGTTCTCGCTGAGCGTCAGCCCGATCACGTTGACGTCGTAGCGCTCCAGCGCCCGGTTCAACGTCGAGCCCCAGCCGCAGCCGACATCGAGCAGCGTCATGCCCGGCTTCAGGCCCAGCTTGCCCAGCGCCAGATCGATCTTGGCGATCTGCGCCTCTTCCAGCGTCATATCGTCGCGCTCGAAGTAGGCGCAGCTGTAGGTCTGCGTCGGGTCGAGGAAGAGTCGGAAGAAGTCGTCGGACAGGTCGTAGTGCGCCTGTACGTTTTCGAAGTATGGCTTCAGCTGTTTGGGCATCGCGACAAGAGCCTTTCTGAAAATCCGGCGGCATTCACAAATGTCCCCGTGACCATGAGCTATCCGATGTCTCCGATTGCTGACGGAGCCGATCTCTGATGGTATCCGATGGCGGGCCAGCCCTCGGTGGTCGACTTGTTGCGCCGCATCGGCCGGTTTCGCCGACACAAACCGATCATCGCCGCCAGGGCGGCCGGAGCGATTGACGACGTGCTGGACCGCTCTGTCTTCCTTGGGTATACCAAGCTCGGGTCGCAGATCCGTCGCCTATGGTGGCGGCCGGTCTCGCTGCGTCAGGCCGCGACGGCCCCCGGTTTGAGGTACGTCACCAGGCTGACGTCGATGGTCTCGTCGATGAAGTAGTACTGGCATCCCTTGAGGTACCGCATGTAGCGGTGGTAGTTCTCCTCGTCGGTGGCCGCGATGGCGGCCTCTTTATTGCGCTCCAGTGCGTCGGCCCACAGGCCGAGGGTCTTGATGTAATGGTTGCGCAGCGACACGGTTTCGGGGACGACGAAGCCGGCCTTCTCGCCGTGCTCGACCATCATCTGTGTCGTGGGAATCCGGCCGCCCGGGAAGATCTCAGTGAGCATGAACTTGATGAACCGGGCGAGGTCGAACGTCAGTTTCTTGCCACGGGCGGCCATGTCCAACGGGTGGTAGCCCACGCTGCTCTGAACGGTCATCCTGCCGTCCTCAGGCAGGATGTCGAAGCAGTTTTTGAAGAAGTCGTCGTAGCGCTCGAAGCCGAAATGCTCGATGGCCTCGATCGAGACGATCCGGTCGACGGGGGAGTGGAACTGCTCCCACCCTTCCAGGCGCACGTCGAAGGTCCGGTCGCTGTCGAGTTTCTCCAGCAACTGCTGGCAGTAGGCCTGCTGGTTGTTCGACAGGGTCAGGCCGATCACGTTGACGTCGTACTTCTCCATCGCCCGTTGCAGGGTCAGCCCCCAGCCGCAGCCGACCTCGAGCAGCGTCATTCCCGGCTTGAGGTCGAGTTTGTCGAGGTTGAGGTCGACGGCGGCGATCTGCGCCTCGGACAACGTGGCGTCCGGACCGGTGAAGTAGGCGCAGCTGTATTTACGGGTCGGGTCCTGGAACACGCCGAAGAAATCGTCGGATAGGTCGTAGTGCGCCTGGATGTCCTCGAAATGCGGACGCATGTCCTTGGTCTCGCCAGCTTCAGGCATGAATATATTCGCTTTCCGTGCGGCTTGGTGTGTCAATCACCACAGCGCCCGGCTTGTGGTGCGCTCCTTGCGCGTCACAATAACCCCCCGGGCTGCTGCAGGGAAGTAGTAGCCGTGTCGGGGTCAGTTTGCGGCTATCGAACCGCATCAAAACCGCAATCGTGCCATCGGAAAGCGCAACCTACACGCGGCGTTGCAGCAGGTGTAGGTTCTCAAATTCCGTTTCATGACGCCTCTTCTGGCGCGCCTTCATCATGCCGACGTCGGCGGATATGCCGCCACACCGAGCGGCCGGCGAGGGCGTCCCAACTCGCCGACGACCCTCTACGTCGACCGCGACCAGCTTCCGAAAGCGACCGATGTGGTGATGCGGTTCCTCCGCGGCAAGAACGACCCGCCCCCGATGGCAACGCCCCGCCGGGCGTCGCGGAAAGCCCCCACTACTCCGAGGTCGGCATCCACTAGGACGGCTGCGGCGGTGGCCAAAATCGTGTTCTGCGCCCCAGTCATCGCAGGCTTCACGGCGCTGATTTACATCGAGGGCACGCACTGGTTGGCGATGACGCACCAGAGAGCACATCTTTGGTCGCTGCAGCCATAGAAGACGGGAGCTCAGCTTGTCCACGTGGTGGTTTCGTTCGCCGGCCTGCGCTCGGTCGGCGGCTGTGCCACGTCATCTACGGGGGGGAGTCCGAGCCGGATCAGCGCCTGCGGATGCGCCTCACCGTCGAACACCTCGCAGGCCAATGTCAACCGACTGCGCATGTCGTTCAATGGATCGGTGACTGGGCAGCTGGCCAGACCCATCGCGGTCGCCGTCAACGTGAGGTGACTGAGCGTCTCACCGGCCCTCAGTCGCATGTCGTCGTTGTCCTGGCGGGTGCCGAGTACTAGCAGAACCGCATCGTCGTCCGGTTCCCCGGCAACCTCGGGAAAGCGCAGCGCGACGCTACCGTCCTCATGTCGAACCCACCGGGATCGTGGAACGACGGCCAACTCCACGCCCAATCGCGCCGCGCGAATGTACAACAACTCCAAGGTGGCGGGCGGGATCCGTCGCGCCGGGTAACGGCGCTGGTCGGCCCGGCGCCGAGAGATGGCGCCGGCCAATTCCAGGTACACAGCTTTGGGCGGTTGCTCGACGACCTCCAGGATCGCCAGGTGGCTGTCGTGGCCGCCGTCGGGGAACCGCCGCACTCGCGGGGACCAGCCCGCGGCGGCAAGCGCCACGATGCAATGGTCCAGAACGGCCCCGCAGCCCAGCAGTACATCGCGCCGATCCGTCGGTGATCCACCGGCTTGCCGGTGCCAATCGGCGTAGAGGTGCAACGCGGCACCGTCGACCCGCCACAGCCAGGGCTGCAGGTTGCCCGACGACGGTGCACGGGCGGCGACGTCGAGCACGCTCTCCAGCGTCACCCGGTCCGGAAAAGGATTCGCCAGCGGTCTCACCTCCGTCGTTGCGCCCTGATTTCCGATTATTGCATCAAGCACAACCACTCTCCAAGCGGTCATGAAGGAATGACGATTCGTGGGCTGCGTTTTACCGAAAGTGCGTCATTTGACGCTAAGAGACCGCCCTTCAGCTTCGCGGGAACACCAAATCCAGGAAGCCCACAAAGGTGGGCTTGCGGGGTGGCCAATAGCCCTTTTCATTCTTGTAGCGGTAATAGCGTTGGCAGTTTTCGGGCTTCTTACGGGTCGTATACTTCCGGCATCCCCTTACTACGGCTGAACTGCCCAGTGGCGCTCATCGAAATTCACAGCCGGTGGTGGGCGTGTGACGTCGTTGCTCGTGGTTGTACCAGTGGGTGAAGGTGTCCATGAATTGCCCTGCCTCACCGAGTGATCCGAAGCGTTCGGGAAATTCCGGCCCGTACTTCAACGTCTTGAACAACGA
>JBAXUD010000385.1:0-3626 GCA_037129875.1 Mycobacteriaceae bacterium | reverse complement strand
TCATCGGCACCCGGATCTACCGCCAGGGCCGCGAGGAGTTCGACATCGAACTCGGGCCCGTGGTGTGCAACTTCCTGCTGGCCGACGAGATCAACCGCGCTCCGGCCAAGGTCCAGTCCGCGCTGCTGGAGGTCATGGCCGAGCGCAAGATCTCCATCGGCGGCAAGACCTACCCGCTGCCCAGGCCGTTCCTAGTGATGGCCACCCAGAACCCGATCGAGAACGAGGGCGTCTACCCGCTGCCCGAGGCTCAGCGTGACCGGTTCCTGTTCAAGATCAACGTCGACTACCCCTCGCCCGAGGAGGAGCGCGAGATCATCTACCGCATGGGGGTGACCCCGCCCGAGCCGAAGCAGGTGCTCGAAACCGGTGACCTGCTGCGACTGCAGGACGTCGCGGCCAACGTCTTCGTTCATCACGCGCTGGTCGACTACGTGGTTCGGGTGGTGACCGCCACCCGCCGCCCGGAACAGTTCGGCATGCCCGATGTCAAGTCCTGGATCGCCTTCGGGGCCTCCCCGCGCGCATCGCTGGGCATCGTCGCCGCCGCCAGGGCGCTGGCACTGGTGCGGGGCCGGGACTACGTGGTGCCCCAGGATGTCATCGAGGTGATTCCGGACGTGCTGCGGCACCGGCTGGTGCTGACCTACGACGCGCTGGCCGATGACGTCAAGGCCGATGCCGTGATCGGTCGCATCATGCAGACTGTGGCTCTGCCTCAGGTGAACGCCATTCCTCAGCAAGGGCATTCGGTGCCCCCGGTCGGCGTTCCGGTCGGATCGGCTGTGGCGCCGGCGGCCGGCGCCAGCGCTCGGTGAGCGAGTCCGCCCCCGCAGTCGAGCCGGCCGGTCAGCCGCAGGCGGTTCACCCGCCGTCGTTCGAGCGAGGTGAGATCGGTGACGCGAAGTTGTCGGCCGCGCTGCGTACCCTCGAGCTCACGATCAAGCGCAAGCTCGACGGCGTGCTGCAGGGCAACCATCTCGGCCTGATCCCGGGTCCCGGTTCCGAACCGGGGGAGTCGCGGATGTATCAGCCCGGTGATGACGTGCGCCGGATGGACTGGTCGGTGACCGCAAGGACGACCCATCCGCACGTACGGCAGATGGTCGCCGACCGCGAGCTGGAGACGTGGCTGGTGGTCGACATGTCGGCGAGCCTGGACTTCGGCACCACCGGGTGCGAGAAGCGTGATCTGGCCGTCGGTGCGTCGGCGGCGATCGCCTACCTCAACAGCGGCGGAGGCAACCGGATCGGTGCGGTGATCGCCAACGGCGAGAGCATCATCCGCGTCCCGGCCCGCGGCGGCCGGGAACATGAACAGCGACTGCTGCGCGCCATCGCGACCGCGCCGCGGGCACCGTTGGGTGTGCGCGGCGACCTGGCCGTCGCCATCGACGCGCTGCGCCGCCCGGAGCGCCGTCGCGGCATGGCCGTGGTCATCAGCGACTTCCTCGGCCCCATCAACTGGATGCGGCCGCTGCGGGCGATTTCGGGCCGCCACGAGGTGCTCGGTATCGAGGTCATCGACCCTCGTGATGTCGAGTTGCCGGCCGTCGGCGATGTCATCCTGCAAGACACCGAATCCGGCGTCACCCGGGAGTTCACCATCGACGAACAGTTGCGCGAGGACTTCGGTCGGGCCGCCGCCGCACACCGCGACGAGGTGGCCCGGACGCTGCGGCGCTGCGGGGCTCCGCTGATGACACTGCGCACCGACCGCGACTGGATTTCCGACATCGTCCGCTTCGTCGCGTCGCGGCGCCGCGGCGCCATGGCGGGCGCGCAGTGAGCGAGGGCCGCCGATGAGGTTGCCGTTTCTGGGACCGATGGCGCTGACCAACTTCGCCCACCCGTGGTTCTTCCTATTCCTGCTCGTGATCGCCGGACTGGTCGCGTACTACATCTTCGTGCAGTTCGCCCGGCAGAAGCGCATTCTGCGGTTCGCGAATATGGAAATGCTGGAAAAGGTTGCGCCACAACGCCCTAAGCGATGGCGCCACCTGCCCGCCATCCTGTTGGTCGGTTCGCTTGCACTGTTCACCATCGCGATGGCCGGCCCGCAGAACGACGTCCGGATCCCGCGCAACCGCGCCGTGGTGATGCTCGTCATCGACGTCTCGCAGTCCATGCGGGCCACCGACGTGGAGCCCAGCCGGCTTGCCGCCGCACAGGTGGCGGCCAAGCAGTTCGCCGACCAACTCACCGCCGGTATCAACCTCGGCCTGATCTCCTACGCGGGCACTGCCACCGTGCTGGTGTCGCCGACGACCAACCGCGACGCCACCAAGATCGCCCTCGACAAGCTGCAACTGGCTGACCGGACCGCTACCGGCGAGGCGATCTTCACCGCGCTGCAGGCCATCGCCACCGTGGGTGCGGTCATCGGCGGCGCCGGCGGCGGCGACGAGGACAGGCCGCCGGGCCGCATCGTGCTGATGTCCGACGGCAAGGAGACCGTGCCGTCCAACCCGGACAACCCCAAGGGTGCCTTCACCGCCGCGCGCACGGCCAAGGATCAGGGTGTGCCGATCTCGACGGTGTCGTTCGGTACCCCCTACGGCTACGTCGACATCAACGACCAGCGTCAGCCGGTGCCGGTCGACGAGGACATGCTCAAGAAGATCGCCCAACTCTCCGACGGCAACCACTACAGCGCATCGAACCTCGAGCAGCTCAAAGAGGTGTTCACCCAGCTCCAGGACCAGATCGGCTACGAGACGGTCAAGGGCGACGCCAGCACCGGTTGGCTGCGGCTGGGATCGCTGCTCCTGGCGCTGGCCGCGGTGGCCGCCCTGCTGATCAACCGCAGACTGCCGGGTTAAACGCCCGCGGCGGGTTGATTTCGGCGCCCGTGACCGCAGGCACTAAGTTGACGGGCATGACCGAGACCGCCACCGGAAATACTTCAGGGGGCAAACCTGTGTTCGTATCTCGTTCGGTCCTGGTCACCGGCGGCAACCGGGGAATCGGCCTGGCGATCGCGCAGCGGCTGGCCGCCGACGGGCACAAGGTGGCCGTCACCCACCGCGGCTCGGGCGCCCCGGAAGGCCTGTTCGGCGTGGAGTGTGACATCACCGACACCGAGGCCGTCGATCGCGCGTTCACAGAAGTCGAGGAGCACCAGGGGCCGGTGGAGGTGCTGGTGTCCAACGCCGGCATCACCGCCGACGCGTTCATGATCCGGATGACCGAGGAGCGCTTCGAGAAGGTCATCGACACGAACCTGACCGGTGCGTTCCGGGTGGCGCAGCGCGCAGCGCGCAGTATGCAGAAGAAACGGTTCGGCCGGATGATCTTCGTCGGCTCGGTGTCGGGCATGTGGGGCATCGGCAACCAGTCGAACTACGCGGCCTCCAAGGCGGGGCTGATCGGCATGGCGCGCTCGATCTCCCGCGAGATGTCGAAGGCCGGCGTGACAGCGAACGTGGTGGCGCCCGGCCTCATCGATACCGATATGACCCGCGCGATGGACGAGCGGGTTCAGAAGGGCGCCCTGGAGTTCATCCCGGCCAAGCGCATCGGCACGGCCGAGGATGTCGCCGGCGCCGTGAGCTTCCTGGCGTCAGAGGACGCGGGCTACATCGCCGGTGCGGTGATCCCGGTCGACGGCGGCATGGGCATGGGCC
>JBAXUD010000384.1:0-3630 GCA_037129875.1 Mycobacteriaceae bacterium | reverse complement strand
GGTCGCTTCGCTCCTGCCCGCCGTCTTCTAATCCCCGGTCGCTTCGCTCCTGCCCGCCGTCTTCTAATCCCCGGTCGCTTCGCTCCTGCCCACCGTCTTCTAATCCCCGGTCGCTTCGCTCCTGCCCGCCGTTTTCGATGACTGTCACGATTCCTCCGGGTATTTCAGCTGCTGGCGTTCCCTCGGCGCATCCGACAGCGGCGCCTCGGGCTGCAGTTCCATCGATACGACGAAGCCGCCGCGCGGGGTCTCCGCGACGAATGCGATCGCTCGTGCGAGATCACCTGCACGCAGGAAGTAGGAGTGTCGGGCCTGACCCCATTTGGCCCAGTCCTCCAACGCCGGGGCGATGGATTCCGGCGGCAGGCTCCAGCCCATCGACGTCTGGGTCGGACCGGGATGCACAACGGAGGCCCGCACCCCGGTGCCCTCCAGTTCCATCTGCAGGTTGGTGACCATGGCGACCAGGCCCGCCTTGGCCGCACCGTAGGCGCCCATGTGCGGTCGCTGCCGCAGGGCGACGTCGGATCCGACGAAAATGACATCGCCCCGTTGACGTTTCACCATCCCGGGCAGGACCGCGGTGGCCAATCGGTTGGCGCCGATGAGGTGAATCTGGATCTGAGCCTCGAAGTCGTCGGTGCCGGTCTCGTAGAGGCGGCCGAAGAAGGTGTCCCCGGCCCCGGCCACCAGCACCTCGATGTCGCCGAGTTCCTCTCCTGCCCGGTGCACGAACTGCTTCACCGAGTCCGGGTCGGTGACGTCGAGTGGCAGCGCGATCGCCTCGCCTCCGTCGGCGCGGATCTGCTCGGCAAGGGCCTGGCACTTGTCCACCCGCCGGGCGCCGAGGGCCACCGGGAAGCCGCGCGAGGCCAGATCGGTGGCGGTGGCGGCGCCGATGCCTGATGAGGCGCCGGCGATGAGCGCGGGCCGTCGGGCGGGGTGAGGATCGAATCGGGGCATCGGGTATCAGGACTTCGTCACGGTGATCGGGAGATGAGCGAATCCGCGGACGCTGCTGGAGTGCACCCGCACGGCGCCGGCCTCGTCGACCTCGTAGCCGCTGATGCGCTCGAACAGTTCGGTGAGCGCCACCCGCGCCTCCATCCTGGCCAGGTGCGCACCTAGACAGAAGTGAGCACCGCTGCCGAAACTGAGCAGTTTGGAACCGATGTCGCGGCCGATGCGGAATTCGTCGGGGCCGTCGAAAACCCGCTCGTCGCGGTGCGCCGAGCCCGGCGCCAACAGCAGTGTGTCGCCCGCGTGCAGCATGGTCCCGTAGAACTCGATGTCCTCATCCACCAACCGGGCCAGGATCTGGCTGGAGGTGTCGTAGCGCAGGGTCTCCTCGACCCACAGCGGAATCCGGGAATGGTCGGCGTGAACACCTGACAGTTGATCGGGATTCACGCCGCCCCAATAGATGGCATTGCCAAGCAGTTTCGTGGTCGTCTCGTTGCCGGCGACCACCATGAGGAACAGGAACGCCATGATCTCGTCGTCACCGAGCCGGTCGCCGTCGATCTCTGCTTCCAGCAACGCCGAGGTCAGGTCGTCATGCGGCCTTCTGCGGCGCTGCTTGACCATGTCGGCGTAGTACACCAGCAGGTCCATGGCGGCGACGAGGGCTGACTTCGGCACGTCGGTCACACCGTCGTCGCGGTGCATGACCGCATCCGCCAGCGCGCGCAGACGCTGGCGGTCTTCGACAGGAACGCCCACCAGTTCGGAGATGACATCCATCGGCAGCTTGCCGGCGAATTCGGTTATGTAGTCGAAGGATTCGCTCTGCAGAGCGGTGTCGAGGTGCAGCCTGGTCAGTTCCAGCACCCGCGATTCCAGCTCGCGGATACGCCGCGGCGTGAAGCCTTTGGATACCAGCGTGCGCAGCCTCAGATGAGCGGGGTCGTCCATCGCCAGGAAGGACATGGTCCGGTACGCCTCCGGCGTCCGGGAGATGGGATCCAGTGAGACGCCCAGTTTGTTGGACAGCGCGGTGCTGTTGCGAAACCCGTTGTGGACGTCCGCATGCCGGGTCAGGGCCCAGAAGTTGAGATCGTCGTTGCGGTAGAGCGGTGCTTCGTCGCGCAGCCGCTTGTAGTAGGGGTAGGGGTCTTCGTGGAAGTGGTAGTCGTAGGGGTCCAAAACCAGGCCGACGGCGGGCTCGGGCGTCATCGATCAGCCACCGGGTTCAGGATCAGACCCACCACGTACCCGAGTCGGTCGGCGATCTGCCGGTAGGTGAGCACTCCGCTGCCGGCGTGCACCATCGCTCCGAAGTAGGTCATCTCGAGCGCCGACACGGTTCTGGCCTCGGAGTCGGGTCCGAGTGCGGACTTGATTCGCTGGTGGATCTGCGCGCCGATCTGCTCGCGCACCGGGCGCACCGCGGCGTCGTTGCTCAGTAGTGCGGTGGTGCAGGCGGCGGCGACCTCGGGTTCGTCGGCGACGACGAGGGCCAGGCTGCGCAGGGCCTGCTGGACCCGGCCGATCCGGGTGTCGTTGACATCGGTGAAGAACGGCACCTGACGCACCAGGTCCAGGTACACCTCGGCGACGAGATGGTTCTTCGAGGAGAAGTAGGTGTACGCGGTGGCAGGTGCCACGTGGGCGCGAGCGGCCACAGCGCGCACGGTCAGGTCGGCGTAGGACGACTCCCGCAGCGTCTCCAGTGCCGCCTGCACCAGTTTGCGGACGGTCTCCTCCTGGCGCGGACGTCGGGTCGCGCCGGTGCGTTCGGGCGCTACCGCCACGCCGTCGCTGGACACATGTCCACCGTAGGGCGCAGGACCCTGCCGACGCAAGTATCTTGACTGAAAAGCCAGTTCAAACCTGGCAGAGTCCGGGGTTCTCTTGCACTTGGGTTGGCTGTGTGGCTATGGTTCGACCGGGCTATTTCGGACAGTTGTCCATGAGGAGGCGAGGATGGCGATCGCAGCCGAACGCAACAGCGATCTCTACATCGACGGGGCGCTGACGCCCGGTGGCGGCGGACGGTTCTCGACCGTCAACCCCGCCACCGAGGAGGTCCTGGGAACGGCCGCCAACGCCGACGAACGCGATATGGACCGTGCCATCGCCGCCGCCCGACGGGCCTTCGACGAAAGCGACTGGTCGACCAATACCGAGTTGCGGGGCCGGTGCATCCGGCAGTTGCGCGACGCCATGCGGGCCAATATCGAACCGCTGCGCGAGATCACCATGGCCGAGGTCGGCGCCCCGCGCATGCTGACCGCGATGGCCCAGTTGGAGGGCCCGGTCGAGGACCTGAACTTCTGGGCCGAGACCGCCGAGTCCTATCCCTGGCGCACCGACCTCGGTCTCGCCGCGCCGATGGGCATCAAGACCCGGCGCGAATTGGTCCGCGAGGCAGTCGGTGTGGTCGGCGCCATCACCCCGTGGAACTTCCCGCATCAGATCAATCTCGCCAAGATCGGCCCGGCGCTGGCGGCCGGCAACACCGTCGTCCTCAAACCGGCGCCCGACACCCCCTGGTGCGCGGCGGTTCTCGGGGAGCTGGCTGCCGAACACACCGATCTGCCGCCCGGGGTGCTCAATATCGTGACATCCGACGATCACGGAGTCGGAGCGATGCTGACCAGTGATCCGCGGGTGGACATGGTGTCGTTC
>JBAXUD010000383.1:0-3645 GCA_037129875.1 Mycobacteriaceae bacterium | reverse complement strand
CGCGCAACGGCCGGACACAGTGGCGCGACCGCACCGGAATCACACCGGTTTCCGCACCGTCCGAATTGCGCTGACCCTACCCCTTGGACGCCGGTTCGACGTGGTGTTGGCAGTCCGGGTGTTGGCAGTCCGGGCACAGACCGTGCAGCGTCAGGCCTGCCTGCTCGGACAGGGTGAACGAGCTGCCCTCGATCGCATGCTCCAGCGCGGCGGACAGCTGTTTGGCGGGAACTTCGATGATGGTTCCGCATTCGGTTCGGCGATCACCCCCTCAAGCACCGCAGCCGTTGCGGCGCCGCTCGGGCGCGGTATTCCTGCGAATCGGTTGCAGAAAGCGTCCGCGTTGATAGCGTCACCATGCGTGACGACAGCGACGTCTGACGCCCCGGTGTCGGGCCCTGAGCGGCCCCTGACCCGGATCTGGAACCGGACCCGGGGTGTGTTCTCCCCGCAGGAGTGGCTACGCCTCGGTGCGATGTTCGGTGCCGTCGCCGCCCTGCACGTGATCGGCTGGGGCACATTGATATTCATGGTCGCTCCCCAGCACTTCGGTGTGGGTGACAAAGTGTTCGGCATCGGTGTCGGCCTGACCGCCTATGCGCTGGGGATGCGGCACGCCTTCGATGCCGACCACATCGCCGCGATCGACAACACGACCCGCTCGATGATGGCGCAGGGTCGCCGTCCGCTCGGCGTCGGTTTCTTCTTCTCCCTCGGCCACTCGTCGGTGGTCTTCGGGTTGGCGCTGGTGATCTCGGTGGGCGTTACGGCGGTGATCGGACCCGTCGCCGACGAGTCCTCGGCCCTGCATCACTACACCGGCCTGATCGGGACCAGCGTCTCCGGGGCGTTCCTCTACCTGATCGCGGCCGTCAACATCGTCATCCTGGTCGGCATCCTGCGGGTGTTCGCCGCCATGCGCCGGGGTGAGTACGACGAGGCGGCCCTGGAGGAACACCTCGCCAACCGTGGTTTCCTCAACCGTCTCCTGGGCCGGTTCACCCGATCGATCCGGTCGTCATGGCAGATGTATCCGCTGGGAATGCTGTTCGGGCTGGGCTTCGACACGGCCACCGAGATCACCCTGCTGGTGCTGGCCGGGTCGAGTGCGGCCGCCGGCCTGCCGTGGTATGCGATCCTGTGCCTTCCGGTGATCTTCGCCGCCGGCATGAGCCTGCTGGACACCATCGACGGATCGTTCATGAACGTCGCCTACGGATGGGCGTTCGCCCGGCCGGTGCGCAAGGTCTACTACAACATCACCGTCACCGGCCTCTCGGTCGCCGTGGCGCTGATCGTCGGCACCGCCGAACTGCTGGGCCTGTTCGCCGACCAACTGGGGTGGCGGGGCGGATTCTGGGACTGGGTGGCCGGCCTGGATCTCAACGTGATCGGCTTCGTGATCGTCGGGATGTTCGTGGTGACCTGGCTGGCCGCACTGCTGGTGTGGCGCGTCGGCCGCATCGAAGAACGATGGGCCGTCCAACCGGAGGGTTGAGGGAGGGGTTACGTGGCGTCCACGGCTTCATCGCGCACGGCGGCGGTAGTAGACCTGCCGGGTCTGCCCGCGCTGTGTGACTACCTGGATTGTCTGGATGACAGCGAGCGGACCCGGGCACATGAGCGTCTGGCGACCATGTCGGAGAACGACCTTCGCAGCCTCGGAGTAAGCGAACCGCAGCACACCGAGCACGACTACGACGTCGATGCGATCGACGGCGAGATCCCGCCCGAGTTGACCGGGACGCTCTACCGCAACGGCCCGGGCCGCTGGCAGGACCACACCGGTCGCCCGTTGCACCACCTCTTCGACGGCGACGGCATGATCTCCGCGTTCACCATCGACGGTGGCGCCGTCCACTACCGCAACCGCTACGTGCGCACCCAGCACTACCGGGGCAAGTCGGGCACCCGCCACATGGGCACCGACGCGACCGGGGGATGGCTGGCCAACATCGCCCGGCTTCCGGCCAATCTGGCCAACACCAACGTCGTCGAGCATGCCGGTCATCTTTACGCGCTGTGGGAGGGCGGCCCGCCCTACGAGGTGGATCCGGACACTCTGGAAACCAAGGGGCTGCGCCGATTCGGCGGCGAATTGCGTTGGATCGGTTCCTATTCGGCCCACCCGTGCTTCTGTCCCAGCAGTGGCGACATGTTCAACTTCGGCGTCGAATTCATCCCGACACCGCATCTGCGGATCTACCGCACCGATCGGCGGGGCCGGTTGCGGCACTACCGGTCGTTCTCGCTGCCCTACGTGGCGATGGTGCACGATTTCGCGATCACCGAACGCTATCTGGTGTTCCTGATCTCGCCGATCATCCCCGACGGGATCCCGATCGCGCTGGGGCTCACGTCATTCGGCGACGGGATGAAGTACCACCCCGAACGCGGCAGTTCCTTCGTCCTCATCCCGCGCGACGGCGGCGACATCCGCCGCATCGAGCACGAGGCGGTGCTGCAGTTCCACCTGAGCAACGCCTTCGACGACCGCGGCGACGTGGTCCTGGACGCCGTCACCTACGACAGCGGCGAACTGCTGGAGTGCATCGCGCGGTTCCGTACCAGCCCGCTGGACCGCGCCACCTCGGAATTCACCCGCTTCCGCATCACCGGTTCCGGACGGGTGATCCGCGAACAACTCAGCGACCGGTCGTGTGAGTTCCCCAGGCATCACCCCGACCGCGAGGGACGCCCGCACCGATACTCCTACGTCAACACCCGCCACCATCTCGGGACGATGTTCGACGAGATCACCAAACTCGATCTCGCCGACAACAGCCAAACCTGCTACGCCGCACAGGCTTCCGGCAACAGCTTCTGCGAACCGGTGTTCGCGCCACGGCCGGGGGCAGTCGACGAGGACGACGGCTGGCTGCTTTCCGTGGAGTATCTGGCCGACACCCACACGTCCCGGCTGGTGATTCTCGACGCCAAGGATCTTGCCGGTGGCCCGGTCGCCACCGCGGCGCTGGGCCATCACATTCCGCAGGGATTTCACGGCAGCTTCGTCGCGCGCTGACGTCAGATCTGCGCCAGCCAGCGGTCCAGTTCGCGGTAGGCCGCCTCCCGCGGCCCGGGCAGCGAAAGGAAGACGTCGTGCTTGGCGTCGGCTACCGGCACGATCGTCTGACGGTTGCCGATGCAGCCCGCCCACTGCGCGATATGCGCGACGTCGAGGACGGCGTCGCCGCGCTGCATCACCTCGGTGCCTGCGGTCTCGGCGACGCTGTGGTCCGAACGCAGGATCAGGTTGGGCACGCCGACGTCGAGGCCGCGGTGCAGTCGCGCCTGGCCGCTGCGAATGGCGTGGATCCAGCCCACGGTCACCGGGAAGCCGCCGATCGGCTTCCACCGCAGGTTGTAGTCGAACTCACCGTGGTAATCGCGGTGCAGTGTCTCGCCGTACCCGCCCTTGCCGGCCGCGCGCACCACTCGTGTCTTGCGCACCCGCGTTGCCGCCCCGAGTGCCTGCGCGGTCGCGCGCGTGCGCAGGACGGCCGGGCCGTTCAGGTCGAGGAAGGGGCTGTTGAGCACCAGGCCGGTCAGGCCCCGCGCACGAGTCTCGCCGCGGGCCCGGACCCGGTCCAGCCATAGCGACGTCACCAGCCCGCCGGTCGAGTGGCCGTACACCACGACATC
>JBAXUD010000382.1:0-3649 GCA_037129875.1 Mycobacteriaceae bacterium | reverse complement strand
TGACCCGGCTGCGCACGCCCACCGAGGGACGGCTCTACGACATCGAGCTGGCGCTGCGGCTGGGTGCGACCGTGGAACAGGTCGCGGAGGCCTCCGGGGTCGACCCCTGGTTCGTCGACCAGATCGACGGTCTCGTCGCGCTGCGCGCCGAGATCCTGGCGGCCGCGGTCCTCGACGAGCAGCTGTTGCGGCGGGGCAAACACAGCGGGCTGTCCGACCGTCAGATCGCCGCCCTGCGGCCCGAACTCGCCGGCGAGGCCGGCGTGCGGACGCTGCGCCAGCGGCTGGGAATCCATCCGGTATTCAAGACCGTCGACACCTGCGCCGCCGAATTCGAAGCCAGGACGCCCTACCACTACTCGACCTACGAGTTGGATCCCGCGGCGGAATCGGAAGTCGCGCCGCAGACCGACAAGCCCAAGGTGCTGATCCTGGGTTCCGGCCCGAACCGGATCGGGCAGGGCATCGAATTCGACTACAGCTGCGTGCACGCCGCGACCACGCTGAGCGAGGCCGGCTTCGAGACCGTGATGATCAACTGCAATCCGGAGACGGTCTCCACCGACTACGACACCGCGGACCGGTTGTACTTCGAACCGCTGACCTTCGAGGACGTCCTCGAGGTCTACCGGGCCGAATCGCTTTCCGGGCAGGGCGGTCCCGGCGTGACAGGCGTCATCGTGCAACTCGGCGGGCAGACCCCGCTGGGGCTGGCACACCGGCTCGAGAACGCCGGCGTCCCGATCGTCGGCACCCGTCCGGAGGCCATCGACCTCGCCGAGGATCGCGGCCGGTTCGGTCAGGTCCTTATCAATGCCGGGTTGCCGGCGCCGAAGTTCGGCACCGCCACCAGCTTCGAGGAGGCGCGCGAGATCGCCGCCACCATCGGTTATCCGGTGCTCGTGCGACCGTCCTACGTCCTCGGCGGGCGCGGGATGGAGATCGTCTACGACGAAAAGACCCTGCACGGCTACATCACCCGGGCCACCCAGCTCTCACCCGAGCATCCGGTGCTGGTGGACCGGTTCCTCGAGGACGCCATCGAGATCGACGTCGACGCACTCTGCGACGGCACCGAGGTCTACATCGGCGGGGTGATGGAACACATCGAGGAGGCCGGCATCCACTCCGGCGATTCGGCCTGCGCGCTGCCGCCGGTGACGCTGGGCCGCAGCGACATCGAGGCGGTGCGCCGGGCCACCGAGGCGATTGCGCACGGCGTCGGGGTGGTGGGGCTGCTCAATGTCCAGTACGCACTCAAGGACGACGTTCTCTACGTCCTGGAGGCCAACCCACGGGCCAGTCGCACCGTGCCGTTCGTGTCGAAGGCCACCGCCGTCCCGCTGGCCAAGGCATGTGCCCGAATCATGCTGGGCGCCAGCATCTCGCAGTTGCGCGCCGAAGGCATCCTGGCCGCCGAGCGCGACGGCTCCTACTTCAACCCGAACGCGCCGATCGCCGTCAAGGAGGCGGTGCTGCCCTTCCGTCGGTTCCGCCGGATGGACGGATCGGGGGTCGACTCGCTGCTGGGCCCGGAGATGAAATCGACCGGCGAGGTCATGGGCATCGACCGCGACTTCGGCAGTGCCTTCGCCAAGAGCCAGACCGCCGCGTACGGATCGCTGCCCACTTCAGGGACGGTGTTCGTCTCGGTGGCCAACCGCGACAAGCGGTCGCTGGTCTTCCCGGTCAAACGCCTGGCCGATCTCGGCTTCCGGGTGCTGGCCACCGAGGGAACCGCGGAGATGTTGCGCCGCAACGGTATTCCCTGCGAGGTGGTGCGTAAGCACTTCGAGACGCCCGGAGAGGGACGCCCGGAGATGACGGCCATCGACGCCATCAACGCCGGTCAGGTCAACATGGTGATCAACACCCCCTACGGCAACTCCGGCCCGCGTATCGACGGCTACGAGATTCGGTCGGCAGCCGTCGCGATGAACATCCCGTGCATCACCACGGTGCAGGGTGCATCGGCTGCGGTACAGGGCATCGAGTCGGTCATCCGCGGTGATATCGACGTGCGCTCGTTGCAGGAGTTGCACGCCGCCCTGGGTGGTCAAAGTGATGTGGGTGGTCAGTGACATGGGCGGCGTCTGAGGTGCCGGCGAGTTTCGGCTCCCGGCTCGCGGCGGCCATCGCCACCCGCGGGCCGCTGTGCGTGGGTATCGACCCGCACCCCGAACTCATGGACGCCTGGGGATTGGAGCCGACCGCCGACGGGCTGGCGCGCTTCTGCGACGTCTGCGTGCAGGCCTACGCGGGTTTCGCCGTGGTCAAGCCACAGGTGGCGTTCTTCGAGGCTTACGGCTCTGCGGGTTTCGCAGTTCTGGAGCGCACCACTGCGGCGCTGCAGGCGGCGGGCGTCCTGGTCCTGGCCGACGCCAAGCGTGGCGACATCGGGTCCACCATGGCGGCCTACGCCCGCGCGTGGGCCGGGGAGGGCCCGCTGGCGGCCGACGCCGTCACCGCATCGCCCTACCTGGGCTTCGGGTCGCTGACCCCGCTGCTGGAGGTCGCCGCCGAACACGGCCGCGGCGTGTTCGTCCTGGCCGCGACCTCCAACCCGGAGGGCGCCGGGGTGCAACGCGCCGTGGTGGACCCGGCCACCTCGGGCCGCACCGTCGCGCAGTCCATCGTCGACGCCGCGGCAGCGGTGAATCGGACGGCCGCACCGCAGCCCGGATCGGTCGGAGTCGTCGTCGGCGCCACCCTCGGCACCGCCGCGCCCGACGTCGGCGACCTGGGCGGCCCGGTACTGGTGCCCGGGGTGGGAGCCCAAGGCGGGCGTCCGGAGGCTCTGGCGGGCCTCGGTGGCGCCAAGCCCGGCCAACTGCTGCCGGCGGTCTCGCGGGAGGTCCTGCGGGCCGGTCCGGAGCCTGCCGCGGTGCGTCAGGCGGCCGAACGGATCCGCGACGCGGTCGCCTATCTGGCCTGATCCGCCGGGCGGCGACACGCGCGACACGCCGGAGAGCGCAGATCCGGCCGGAATTTTTGTCACGCCGACGTGCCGGTTGTCGGTGGCGCGTTGCCGCCTCGCGCTGACTCAGCCGTCGAAATCGCTGGTGGAGACCATTTTGGGCGGCGCCAAGCGATCAGTTGATCTCGCTCCGCAGGACCTGCAGCCGACGCCGACACACCCCGGTGAAGGGCTTTCCGACGGCGCTGCGCTGCGGGTTTCCACCCCGAAACAGGGGGGCGGGTTAGATTTCGTCGTAGGGCGTGGGTACGGTCGTCGTCGCTGGCTGATGTACCCGGTCCAGGCAAAAAAATGTTGTTGATGAGACGGAGGAACCCGTGGCCCTTCCCCAGTTGACCGACGAGCAGCGTGCCGCAGCCTTGGAGAAGGCTGCCGCCGCGCGTCGGATACGTGCTGAGCTGAAGGATCGGCTCAAGCGCGGTGGCACCAACCTCCAGCAGGTGCTGAAGGACGCCGAGACCGACGAGGTGCTCGGCAAGATGAAGGTTTCCGCTCTGCTGGAGGCCCTGCCCAAGGTCGGCAAGGTCAAGGCGCAGGAAATCATGACCGAGCTCGAGATCGCTCCCACCCGCCGCCTGCGCGGACTGGGCGACCGGCAGCGCAGGGCGCTGCTGGAAAAGTTCTCCTGAGCTCGTCGTCAGGTCGATGAACGCCGGCGAAGGGCCGGACAGC
>JBAXUD010000381.1:0-3658 GCA_037129875.1 Mycobacteriaceae bacterium | reverse complement strand
CCCAGCCTGGCGCAGATGGTGTTGATGTTGAGGCCGATCCGGGACATCAGGACGGCGTCGTCCGGTATCGACATGCGGCGAACGGGATGATCGGGCGCGAGAGCGATCACCGAGTGGACCGCACGTCGTGCCGTGTCTTGCGTATAGGTGACCGGCTGGGGGGCCAGCCATTCATGGAGAATCTCGACCCACCATTGGTAGATCTCCTCGGTGGCCAGGGTGGACTCATCGCTGATGAACCCCGCGTCGGTCATCCTGGTGCGCATGTCCTGCTTGCGTCCGTCCAGCACTGCGCGGATCGTCGCGATGTACTCGCGGCGGAACCGCTCGGGCACGACCTTGACACAGCCGAAGTCCAGGAAGCCGACCTGACCGTCGGGACCGAAGCGGAAGTTGCCGGGATGGGGATCGGCGTGGGACAGATTCGCGTGTCGCGCCGAGCCCGTCCCGAACCGCAGGATGACTTCGGCCCAGGCGTTCTTGAGTTCCTGATCGGCGTGTTGGGCTGTGGCCCAGTCCATCCCGTCGAGATAGGTCATGGTCAGCACCCGGTCTCCGGACGCCTCGGCAATGACCTCCGGTATCCGGATGAACGGGTGGTCGCGGTAGAGCTCGCCGAACACCGTGATGTTGGCGGCCTCATGCCGATAGTCGATCTCTTCGCCGATACGAGCGGCGATTTCGCGTGCCGCCTTGGAGAGATCGGTCCGCATCACGCTACTCAGCGAGGTACCGAGCCGGAGCAGCGTGGCGAGTAGCTCGGTGTTCGCCAGATCGTCGCGGATCGCTTCTCGCACACCCGGATACTGGATTTTGACCGCCACCTGACGTCCATCGTGGAGGGTCGCACGGTGCACCTGCCCGATGGAGGCTGCCGCCACCGGCTCATCGGTGAAGTCGGCGAACACATCGTCAACCGGCCGGCCGAGATCGCCGTGGAACACTTGTCTGGCCAAGGCGGGATCCATCGACGGCGCATTGGACTGTAGTTCGGACAACGCCGACTGGTAGGCCTCGAGCGTCTGACCACCGACCCAGCCGGCGTCCACGATGGACAACATCTGCCCGGCCTTCATGAGTACGCCCTTGGAGTGGCCGAGCAGCTCCAGGTACCGTTCGGCGGTCCGCTCGTGGAAGCGGTCCAGGGCGCCGGTGTCCCCGGTCCTCTCCCGCAGCGCGGCCACCATCCGGCCGCCCACGGCCCGTGCGGTGAACCCGGCCAACGGCATGGTGCGACGAATCCGTCCCTGCGGCACTACTGGGTCGTCACTGGCTGGCATCGCTTCTCCCCGTAGTCGCCCGTCGACCCTACCGCGCAGCAGTCGCATTACCGGCCTGGTTAGCCCGCCTTGAATGTGCCAGCCGCCGCACCGTGGCCGCGCCCCATCGGCAGGAAGTCCCTGCAGTTGGGGACTAACGTCCCTGTCGCGGAGGTGCGGGTATTCGACAGAGTGTCAGCAGAGGTCTGAGACGAGGGGGCGAGGATTCGTGACGGCTGATTTCCCCGAACCCGCGACGATCCGCGCGGTGCTGACCATGGCGACCCGGGCACCTTCGGTGCACAACAGCCAGCCCTGGCGCTGGCGGGTGGGCCCGCAGAGCCTGGGGCTGTACGCCGATCCCAGCCGGCGGCTGCCGCACGCCGATCCCGACCGGCGCAGCCTGATCGTCAGTTGTGGGATTGCGCTGCACCATTGCGTCGTCGCTCTGGCGGCCATGGGCTGGCACGCCACGGTCCACCGCCTGCCCAACCCGGCCGATCCCGACCACCTGGCGATCATCACCGTCGCCGAGCAGCCCGCCGCCGAACTGGAGTTCATGCTGGCCGCGGCGATCGGCCGGCGCCGCACCGACCGTCGGATCTACAGTTCCTGGCCGGTGCCGTGGGGTGACATCGCCCTGATGGGTGCCCGTGCGGCCCGGGCCGGCGTGATGCTGCGCCAGGTCGACACCGTTCCCCAACTGAGGGCCATTGTCGCGGATTCGGTGTCCAGGCACGCCGCCGACGCCGACTATCAGAACGAGTTGAGCGCATGGAGTGGGCGTCGCGGGTCGGTGGCCGGCGTGCCGGCCCACAACACCCCGAATCCTGAACCGGCTGCGCAGATTCCGGGGCGGGTTTTCGCCGGACCGGCGCTGCGCCAGCCTTCGGACAGTCCCGCCTTGGACGACAACGGGGTGGTGGTGGCGTTGGGCACCGAACACGACGACGAGATGGCCTGGCTACGGGCAGGGGAGGCCACCAGCCTGGTACTGCTGTCTGCCACGGCGATGGGCCTGGCGACCTGCCCGGTGACCGAACCGCTGGAGATCGCCGAAACCCGCGAGGCGGTCCGGGCCGAGGTCTTCGGCGCCAGCGGACATCCGCAGATGCTGATGCGGGTCGGCTGGGCGCCCGTGCACGCCGATCCGTTGCCCGTCACTCCGCGGCGTCCGCTGTCCGACGTGACCGAATGGCTGCCGCCCGACCCGGCGTCTGAGGTCAGGATCGAACTCGCGGGCTGAGTCGGCGGTTACCAGCCCCGGGCCTCAGCCGAAGCGCAATGACGTCCCGGGCGTCAGCGCTTCCACCCGGCCGCGGCATTCGATCTCGACCGGCGGGTGATCGGACGGGTCGACGCTCAGTTCGGCGCTGCGACCCTTGATGGTCAGATGCAGGCGGTGGCCGCGGTAGTGGATCGGCATCCGCAGCGCACCAAGGCTTTCCGGCCACATCGGGTTGAGGATCAACCGGTCGCCGCGGGTCTCCAGGCCGGTGAAACAGCGTTGCAGCAGATCGATGCTGCCGGCCATCGCGGCGATGTGGATTCCCTCCGCGGTTGTGCCGCCCTGGATGTCAAGGACATCCGACATCAGCACCTGCTGGAAGTAGCGCATAGCGCGCTCGCGGTTGCCGCGGGCGAGCACCCAGGCATGCACCACACCCGACAGCGTCGAACCGTGCGAGGTGCGGTGCCCGTAGTAGTCCACGGTCGCCGGAATCTGATCGGGGGTGAACCGATATCCCATGCGCGCGAACAACTCCCGCAGCTCGTCGGCCGAGAGCAGATAGAACAGCATCAGCACGTCGGCCTGCTTGGAGGCCTTGTACCGGTTGACGCTGTCGTTCTCGGCCTCCAGGATGCGGTCCAGCCGCTGAATGTTGCCGTGCTTCTCGCGGAGGGCGTGCCAGTCCAACTCGAGCAGGTCGGCGTACCCCTCGAACTGGCTGATCACCCCGCGACTGGGCGCCGGCCCAGTCCCTGGGGCCAAGTGGAACGGCACGTACATGCGCCGGCTGACCTCGTCCCAGCGGTCGAGCTCGCGGCCGTGGATGCCGAGGGTCTCCATCAGGTCCAGCCGGTTGCGCAGCGGCAGGGCGTCCAGTGCGTCCAGAGCCCGCACGATCACCCAGACCGCCATCACGTTGGTGTAGGCGTTGTTGTCCACGCCGTCATACGGACGGTCGGGATAGCCGGAGTGGAACTCGTCGGGCCCGATGACGCCGCGAATCACGTAGCGGCCCCTACCACCGTCGTAAGCCTCGTCGAACTCCGCGCGGCTCACCCAGAACCGGGCGATCTCGGCCAGCATCTCCGCGCCGTTCTCGACGAGGTAACGCATATCGCCGGTCACCTGGTAGTACTGCCAGACGTTGTAGGCCACCGCGATCCCGATG
>JBAXUD010000380.1:0-3669 GCA_037129875.1 Mycobacteriaceae bacterium | reverse complement strand
ACTGGACGCCCTGCACCAGCGAGGACGCGCAGTTGCCGACGCCGACGATGGCGACCCGCACCTCATTCGACGCATTTAGATTCGACGCCGTGTGCTTAGTCATGGGCGTTACCTTTCTTGTACTACTACTTCGGGAAATTTCTGTTCAGCTCTGTTCGGTGCGGGTTTGCGCGACCCGCTCCGCGGCGATCAATTCGTTGAGCCACGTGACTTCCCGCTCGCTGGACTCCAAGCCCAGCTGATGCAGTTGTCGGGTGTAGCGGTCCAACGAGTTGCTGGCCCGTGCGATGGCCTGACGCAGGCCCTCGCGACGTTCTTCGACCTGCCGGCGGCGGCCTTCGAGGATCCGCATGCGGGCTTCGGCCGGAGTCCGGTTGAAGAAGGCCAGATGCACTCCGAAGCCGTCGTCGGTGTAGTTCTGCGGGCCGGTGTCGGCAACCAGTTCGGCGAACCGCTGGCGGCCCGTGTCGGTGAGTTGGTAAACCCGACGCGCCCGCCGCAGCACCGGAGTGCCCTCGGGGGCGGCGTCCTCGGCGATCAGGCCATCGGCCTGCATGCGACGCAACGCGGGGTAGAGCGAACCGTAGGAGAAGGCGCGAAACGCGCCGAGCAGCCCGGTCAGGCGCTTGCGCAGTTCGTAACCATGCATCGGAGACTCGAGGAGAAGACCCAGAACGGCAAGCTCCAGCATCTCCCACCTCCTTTTGGCGTCCGCCGTTACGGCGTTGCGACACGTGTCGCAGACACGTACCGGAATAGTATCGAACCGATATATTCCGCGCCAAACTGCCTGGTTGTTGACGCCTCGGCACGGCGATCGTGCGACGAGGGCGATCGTGCGGCCGCTGCTGCTGAGCCCCGGGCAATGGGTACTAGGGGTAATGGGTACTAGCTAGGGGTAATTGATGCGCTTGACCGAGCCGTCGGGGTTGGTCTCGATGTACCCGCTGCCGAACTCGCTTGAAACGTAGATGGAGATCGCCACCGCGCCCGGAGTCGTCGGATCCCCGGCCGGCTCGACGATCAGGTAGGTGCTGCGCACCTCCGCCGGTTTGATGTTGAGCGTCTCGGGTGCTCCGCGCATCAGCCCGACCACCGCGCGGACGTCGAACGCGCCCAGGTCGACGGCGACGGCGTCGGGGCTTGTCGGCCCGGTCGACGGGTCGTCCCAGCCGCCGCGGTAGGTGTAGCTCAGCGTGCGCCGCTCGTCGCCGGGATCCGGCCGGTCGAGGATCGCGTAGTCCGGATAGATCACGAGGCGGTAGCCCAAGGTGTCGCCGAACTTCTTGCGGGTCTGCTCGAGAAGACCGGTCAGCCCGCCCAGGGACTGCAGTTGCCGCGGCGGGGTGAGCACCACCGGGGCCACCCCGTCGGGCTTGGCGCCGGGGTCTGAGGTGAAGCTGAACGGCGAGCTGGTGTTCCCGTACAGGCCCCATCCGATGCCGACGCCAAGAGTCACCAGGACGGCGGCCGACGCCAGCCGCAGACCCCATGCGCCCCGCGAACCGGCCAGCGCCTTCGGGGGGCGCAGCGTCGGAAGCT
Organism: Mycobacteriaceae bacterium; assembly: GCA_037129875.1. Lineage (GTDB taxonomy): Bacteria > Actinomycetota > Actinomycetes > Mycobacteriales > Mycobacteriaceae > Mycobacterium. The sequence continues at coordinate 2,127 of JBAXUD010000380.1, read as the reverse complement.
GGACCGGGGCGTTGCCGGTCTGCAGATCGCTCACCAGCGAGCGGAGCTCCCCGAGCGTGGCGGCATTGGTGGCGGCCTTCACTCGGTCGCCGTGCTCAGCCATGGACAGCTGGCCTTCGGCCAGGGCGGTGTCCAGAATCTGGCAGGTATCGGTGCGGTCGCAGTCTTTGGCTCGGGTGCGGGGGGTCTGACCGGTTGCCACGGGGATGATCGTAGGGAGTTGTGCGGTCGGTCGCGTATCGGAGCCAAGCCTGCCGACGTACTCTGGTCACCGTGCGATTGCAGCGACAGGTGGTGGACTACGCCCTGCGGCGGCGTTCCCTGCTGGCTGAGGTCTACTCCGGTCGCACCGGCGTGACCGAGGTCTGTGACGCCAACCCGTATCTGTTGCGCGCCGCCAAATTCCACGGCAAGCAGAGTTCGGTCATGTGCCCGATCTGCCGCAAAGAACAGTTGACGCTGGTCTCCTGGGTTTTCGGGGACCATCTGGGCGCCGTTTCGGGCTCGGCCCGCACGGCCGAGGAACTGGTCCTGCTGGCCACCCGGTTCAGCGAATTCGCCGTCCATGTGGTGGAGGTATGCCGCACCTGTAGTTGGAATCACCTGTTCAAGTCGTATCTGCTCGGTACCCCGCGCCCCGCGAAGGGTTTGCCGGGCACTCGGACTGCGCGCCGCTCGGGCGCGCGCACGGCCAGTGAATAACGACGAGGGTCAGGACCGGTCAACCACCGCGCCGCCGACATCGGCCGGCGGTGTGCCCACCGGAGCCCGCCACCGCGCCGACGACCATGAGCTCTTCGCAGGCGCTGCCACCGAAGCTGCTCTGACCGTGCGACGTCCGACTCCGCCCGATGACCGGGTGACCGCCATCATGGCGCCGGTGACCGACGACCCCGCGACGGCCGGTATGCGCGATCCCATCGATGAGGTCAAAGCCGTTCTCGACGGAGCACCCACGGCGACCTACCGCGCGACAACCGCCCGGTCCACCAAGCCGTCGACCCCGCCGCCCGCACCGCCGTCCCCGCCGGACTCCGATCACGGCGGCGAAGGCGGCGACGACGCCGAGGAGCCCTCATTGCTGCATCGGGTATTCGGCGGCTGGAGCTGGCGCCGCTGGCTGGCTTCGGCCGCGGCAGTGTTCGTTCTGCTGCCGATCCTGACCTTCGCCCTGGCCTACCTGATCGTCGACGTCCCCAAGCCGGGCGACATCCGCACCAATCAGGTGTCGACGATCCTGGCCAGCGACGGCTCTGAGCTCGCGAAAATCGTTCCGCCAGAAGGCAACCGCGTCGACATCGACATCAACCAGGTGCCGGTGCACGTCCGCAATGCCGTCATGGCCGCCGAGGACCGCGACTTCTACAGCAACCCGGGATTCTCCATCAGCGGGTTCGGCCGTGCGCTGAGCAACAACCTGTTCGGTAATGACATTCAGGGTGGTTCGACGATCACCCAGCAGTACGTCAAGAATGCTCTCGTCGGCGACCAGCGTTCCGGTCTGGGCGGATTGATCCGCAAGGCCAAAGAATTGGTGATCTCCACCAAGATGAGCCAGCAGTGGTCAAAAGACGAAGTGCTGCAGGCATATCTGAACATCATCTACTTCGGCCGCAGCGCCTACGGCATCTCCGCGGCGTCAAATGCCTACTTCAACAAGCCCGTCGACCAGTTGACCATCTCGGAGGGCGCGCTGCTGGCCGCAATCATCCAGCGCCCATCGACGCTGGACCCGGCCGTCGACCTCGAGGGCGCCACCGCACGGTGGAACTGGGTGCTCGACGGCATGGTGACCATCGGCGCGCTGTCCAAGTCCGAACGCGATCAGCAGGTGTTCCCGCAGACCGTGCCGCCGGATCAGGCCAAAACCGAGAACCTGACCACCGGGCCCAACGGGCTCATCGAGCGGCAGGTGATCAAGGAACTGCTCGAGCTGTTCAACATCGATCAGCAGTCCCTGAACACCCAGGGTCTGCAGATCACCACGACCATCAACCCGCAGGCCCAGAAGGCCGCCGAGGACGCCGTCGCCACCTACCTCGACGGCCAGATGCCCGAGATGCGTTCCGCGGTGGTCTCGATCGACCCGCGCACCGGCGGGGTGAAGGCCTACTTCGGCGGCACGGA
>JBAXUD010000038.1:0-14147 GCA_037129875.1 Mycobacteriaceae bacterium | reverse complement strand
GGTGGGCGCCAAGCTCGCGACGGTGACCCTGCAGCAGTGCCGCGATGCCGCAGAGGCGGTGCTGAAAACCGCCGGCCCGGCGGAGGCCCGTGCGGTGGCGCAAGAGTTGTTGGGGTAGCGCACGAGTCCTATTCGCCGTCGGCGGCCGCTTGCAATCGGGTGACGATGTGATCGGGATCGATCTCCTGGCCCGGCCGGTTTTCCGGGTCGGCGTCGAAGGGTAACCGGATTGCCACGTCTGTGCCGTCCGGGTCGCGGTACCACAGGCGCACGCCGCCGGCGTCGTTGGTGGCGCGGTGGTGGCGTGCGCCGGTCGCGGCCAGTCTCCTGAGCGCATCAAGTGCGACGATCGCGGAGGAGGCCGACACCGTGAGTGAAATAACCCCCGCCACTTCAGGATTGGCGTTCATCGCAATTTCCGAATGCTCGATGACAACCCGCAGCCCGGCTGTCTCGACCACCGCGGTTCGATGACCGATTGTGCGCGGATCGGCGCCGAGAAGAGCGCCCCACCAGTTTCGCATCGACTCCCACTCATGGGTCAGTAGGACGATCTCGTCAAGGCATGGGTTCATGGCTCTCCTCAACGACGGTCCGCAGACCTAATTGATCGAGCGCTGCACTGAGCGCGTGGCGATACCCACCATTCGATGGATCAAGCACTGCCGCGATGTGAGAATCCGGGCGCAGCAACAGTGCTTGTCCTGCCGCCAGCGAACACAGCGGCTCCCCGCACACCGCGAGATCGACGCCGATCACCGTCAGTGGGTGCCCGGTCGCTGGCTGCGCGTCGCGCCAGCTCGACTCGTACTGCGACATGGTCAGAACCGTCAGCGTGTCGGGCACCGCCAGGTCGAGCGTGGAGACCCTCGCTCCGTTGTACCGGACCCACGCGTGTGGTACCCGTCCTCCCACGCGCACAACCGGCGTGTAGAACTCGATGTCCCCGACCTCGCCGGAATCGTCTGCGCCGACAAGGAATCCGCGACCGTAGCGCACGCCGAGATCGAGTCCCCACGTTCGGTAATGGGGACCCTGGCGGATGATCACCTCGCGAACTCTGTGCCGGATACGTGCTCCGGTGCGACCCGGGGAGGTCGCCAGGGCAATCCGCTGCAAAGCCACGGCCATGAGGGCGCCCAGTATCCGACGTGACATGCTGCGAGGCAACGCGGCCATCGGTCGAGACTCAGCCAGAGCCCGCATCGCGCGCATACCTGATCGCGGAAGCCCGAGCGCGTCGAATACATCCATCAGACCGGCGAAGTTCTTCACTGAATGCTCGGTGTTGGCGATGCCGATCGGTCGACGTTCCGACTCGTAGGTGTCGAGCAGATTCGCCGGAGCGCGCCCAGATATGTCCCACGCCAGTTTCCAGGCCAGGTTATGGGCATCGTGCACGCCGGTGTTGAGTCCGAGACCGCCGGTCGGCGGGAAGCGGTGTGCGGCGTCGCCGATGAGGAATGTATGTCCTTTTCGATAGTGATCGGCAACCTGCGCCGTCATTGCCCAGCTCTGCACCGAGTGGATGTCGACGGCCAATTCCATGTCTCCCAAAGCATCTCGTATCCTGCGCCGGCAGTCCTCAGCGGTGAAGTCCTCAAGACGCTGAACCGGCGGAAAGTAGGGAATCTGGAAGACGAACTCACCGGGGGTGCTGTGCACGATGGTGATTCCAATCCCGCGCGGGGTGAAGGTGAAGATGACGGGGCCTCGGCGTGACCACAGATACCGACGCAGGTCTGCGTGGAAGTGAACGCTGATCACGTGCTGAAGCACGGGACCGGGCATCCCGAGTCCGCATGTGTGCCGGACGTGGCTGCCGGCACCGTCGGCGGCGATCAGATACCGGCCTGTCGCGATCCACTCGTCATCGCGGTCGGGCCCGGTGGCTCGGACTTCCACGCCGTCGGAGGTTTCGCGGTGATTCCGGTACACGCTGCCGGGCCGGAACTCGACCCGTGGGCACGCTTCGAGCTGATCCCACAGCAGTTGTCCGAGTACGGGTTGCGACAGGTTCGCGGCTCGAGTCGGACTCAGGGTTTCAAGCGATCGGGCTTCAGTCGATTCAGGGTCGTAAATGGTGAGCCGGCCCAGTTCGGGTCCGCTCAGGCTGGTGGCATAGATGCCGTCGCGCAATTCGTATATCCGCGAGCTGAGGCGGCGCACATCGTGTTCGAGGCCCAGTTCGCGGAAGACCTCCAGTGTGCGGGTGGAGAGCACGTGTGCGGCCGGGTGGGGTGACGGGGCCATTCGTCGTTCAATGACGAGGGTGTCGATTCCGTGTTCGGCGAGCAGGAGAGCGGCTGTTGCCCCGGCCGGACCGGCGCCGACGACCACGACTCGAGAGGTGCTCATGTCCATCGGCTCCCCCTTTCAAGCCCCTTTCAAGCCCCTTTCAACCCGTTATCGCCGGAGTCTATAGGCGTATGGTTGAACCGAATGGGCCTGCTGGGCGTATTCCGTATATCCAGCGGATATGTGTCACCGCAGTAGATGAGTGTTGCCGCTGGCCGGGCTCGAGGGAGGATGGCGGAAACCGTCCATGCTGATTGATCGTGAAGTCCGCGGCGACATCGTCGAGTATCTAGGCGCGCATTACGCCATCGAGCCCGATCAGATCACCGGTGAATCCACGTTGGGCGATCTGGGAGTTGATTCGCTCGGAGTTCTCGCCATCGCGGAGATCGTCGAGAAGAAATACGGCATCTCGCTCAGCGACGAGCGAATTGCGGGGGTTCGCACCCTCTCCGACTTCGAGAACCTCATCCTCCACAAGATCGGCGGATCGACCTGACGGCCCACGTGGCCTCCCCCCACAGACCCGATCATCGGAGCCCACAGGATGAGTGCGTACATCACAGCCACCGGCGTCTTTCTGCCCGGCTATCCGGTTCCCAACGACGAAATCGAGGACTACATAGGAAAAGCGGGACACGCGTCCTCTGATCTGAAGGACCTGATTCTCGCGAACTGCGGAATCAAGACGCGTCATTACGCGATCGACAAGGATCAGCAAACCGTCATGTCGAACGCGGCGATGGCAGCCGGTGCGGTGCGCGTTGCCGCCGAGCGCGCCGGACTCGGCCCGGACGATGTCGAGTTGCTGACGGCGGCGACGACGGTGCCGGATCTGATGGGGCCCGGGCATGCCAGCATGGTGCACGGCGAGTTGGGCTACGGCCCGCTCGAGATCGTGACCACACACGGCATCTGCAGTTGCGGGATGATGGCGCTGAAGAACGCGTACCTGCAGGTGGCGATCGGCGAGAAGCGCAACGCGATCTGCGTCGCCAGCGAGTTCGCGTCACGCGGGTTCAAGAGCACCCGCTACGAAGACATGAATGCGATCTCAGACGACGGGTCGCTGCCCATGGAAACCGCGTTCCTGCGCTACATGCTCTCCGACGGTGCGGGCGCGGCAGTGATCGAGAACGCGCCCGCGCCGTCGGGGATCAGCCTGCGCATCGACTGGATCTCGCTGACGTCGTATGCCAACACCGAACAGGCGTGCATGTACCTCGGCAGTAACGACAACGCAGCGTCGAAGACCTGGGGTGACTACCCGACTGTCGCGGCAGCCGCGGCCGACGGTGCGCTGGCTCTGCGCCAGAAGCTCTCCCTCCTGCCGCATCTGGTCCGCGTTGGAATCGACGAGTACCAACGCCTCTGCGCCATGGGGAAATTCGACCCGCGGAAGGTGACGTGGTTCCCCGCGCACTACTCGAGCGAACGCATGAAGACTCTGATGTTCGGCGAGTTCACCCGGCGCAAGGTCGACATCGGCCGTCCCGAAATGTGGTACAGCAACCTCACGAAAGTCGGAAACATCGGTAGCGCCGCCATCTTCGTCATCCTCGACGAGATGATGACGGAGGGTCTGATCAACGACGGCGACACGCTGTTGTGCATGGTGCCGGAGTCCGGCCGATTCGCCATCTCGTTCATGCACCTCACTGCGGTGTCGGCTGGTGCGGAGTAGGTGTCCCAGCCATGACCCCGGCGTCCGGCCCCCGACCGCCCGAGCCACCTGCGCCTCGGGCGGTGGTGTACCTCTATTCGCAGACCGGACAGCTGCGCGAGGTCGCCGGTGCTTTGACCGCGCCGCTGATCGAGCGCGGGTGGGACATCCGCTGGGTGGATGTCCAACCGCGCACCGCGTTTCCGTTTCCGTGGCCGATTCGGAGATTCTTCGGGGTGTTCCCGGCATCGGTGGATCCGGAGGCGCTCGTCGAGCTCGTCGAACCGGCAGGCGGCTTCGAATCGGCCCCGGACGAATTGGTGATCCTGGCTTATCAGGTGTGGTACCTCGCGCCGTCTCTGCCCATCCGGTCGCTGCTCAAAGCGCACCCGGAGGCTTTCCGGGATCGCAGAGTCGTCTCGGTGATCGCGTGCCGCAACATGTGGTACTCGGCGGCGATCGAGGTATGCGGGCTGTTGCGGTCCGCCGGCGCCCGATCGGTCGAAGTGGTCGCCGCGACCGACACTCGGCCGCAGGCAGTAACTTTCGTGACCACTCTGCGCTGGCTGCTGACCGGCAGGCGCGAACCATTCCTTCGGTTCGGGCGGGCCGGGGTTGGTGCCGACGAACTCGAACGGGTCGCCGGTGTGGGGGAACGCATCGCCGCCTGGGAGGATTTGTCGCTGGACGCGGCCCCTATCGTGCCCACCCTGGCAGCGGCGGATCTCCTTGCGGGCAGGGTGTTTCGCAGGTGGGGCGCGACGGTCAGGTCTGCACGGCGATTCGGCGCGGGGGCGCAGGCCGCGAGTTTGGTGGTCTTCGTGATCGGCTTGGGAATCGGCATCGCGGTCGGTCTACCGTTGATCGCGGTCGCGGCACTCGGAGGTGGTGTGCGGTTCGACGCGCGTGTGCGTGCTTATCTGCATCGCCGCATCTCGTTCGGCTCGGCGGCGTCTGATCAGGTGGGGCCTGAACAGCCGGGGGTCGATCAGGCGGTGGCCGGGCGATTCCGATGACCGTGCAGGGTTCGGAGTATCAGGAAATTGCCGACTGGCTGACCACCAAAGTGGCTGGATACCTGAACGTTTCGCCGCACACAATCGATATCGACACCCCGTTGGCCGATTGCGGGATCGACTCGGTCATGGCCATGACGCTGTGCGCAGACCTGGAGTATGAGAAGGGATTCGCCGTCGACACCACGATCGTATGGGATCACCCGACCATCGACGCCATCGCGACCTATCTGATCACCGAGCGAGCGGCGCCGTGACGGCGATCGCGGTGGTCGGCATCGACTGCCGCTTCCCGCGCGCACCGAGCAAGGACGCATTCTGGCGGCTACTGATGGACGGCGTCGTCACCGACACCGAAGTGCCTCGGCAACGTTGGGATGTCGACGCCTACTACCACCCCGACGGTACGGCCGGATCCATGAACACCCGACGCGCCCACTTCATCGACGACGTCGACGCATTCGACAACGACCATTTCGGCATCGCACCGATCGAGGCGGCGGCACTCGACCCGCAGCAGCGACTGCTGCTGCAGACGTCCTGGCGCGCCTTGGAAGACGCCGGAATCGATCCCCGTTCGCTGGCAGGCACGCCGACCGGGGTCTTCGTCGGAATGATGTCCAGCGAGTGGACCAACCTTCAGATGTTCGACTACGCCGAGGTCACCGCATTCCGTGGTGCGGGTAGCGGCTACTTCATGGCGGCCAACCGCATCTCATACCACCTGAACCTCACTGGACCGAGCATGGCGATCGATTCCGCCTGCTCGTCGTCGTTGATGGCCGTACACCAGGGCTGTGCCGCGCTGCGTTCCGGGGACGCCGACACGGTCATCGCCGCCGGAGCGAATCTGCTTCTCACACCTGCACTTTCGATCTTCTACACCCAGGCTGGGCTGTCCGCACCGGATGGTCGCTGCAAACCGTTCGGGCAGGGGGCCGACGGCATCGGCCGCGGTGAGGGCGTGGCCGCGGTGGTGCTGCGCCGACTCGACGACGCCATTGCCGACGGCCAGCCGATCTACGCGGTGGTGAGAAGCTCGGTCGCCAACCACGATGGCCGCAGTAACGGCATCACCGCCCCGAACCGCCGGTCGCAGGTGGAGCTGATGCGCCGCGCGCTCACGCTCGCAGATGTCGAGGCGGAACAGATCAGCTTCGTCGAAGCACACGGCACCGGCACGTTCCTCGGCGACATGATCGAGGCCAACGCGCTGGGCGATATCCACAAAGCGCGCGGCGGCGAGCCGTGCCTGCTCGGTTCGGTGAAGGGGAATATCGGCCACACCGAGGGCAGCGCGGGCATTGCCGCGTTCATCAAGGCTTGTCTGGCGCTGCACCACGGCGTGCTGCCGCCGACAGTGTTCGGCGACCAGGCCAACGCGGGATTGCGGCTGGACGCCCACGGCCTGCGCCTGGCTGACAGCGCGCAGCCGTTGCCGGCGCACGGGGCGCTGGCCGGGGTCAGTTCATTCGGACTGGGCGGCAGTAACGCTCACACTGTTCTGGGGTCGGCTCCCGCCGCAGCACGACCTGACCCGGGTGCGGCCGGCGTTCTCACGGTATCGGCGCCATCGCAGGAGTCGCTGCGGCGCAACGCCGCCTCGATCGCCACAGTGCTGGAAAGCCTCGACGATCAGCAGGTGGCCTCCTGGTGCCGCAGCACCAACCGCGTGAAGCGATCGCAGCGTCATCGCCTTGTGCTGGACGGCAACCGCGGCAGGCTGGTCGAAGGTCTGCGAGAGTTCGTCGACGGCGCCCATTGCGACCTGGTGTCGTCCGCCCCGATGAGTAAGGGCCCGGCCGGAGTCGGGCTCCTGTGCTCAGGGCAGGGGGCGCAGTACCCTGGTATGACGCGGCCGTTATACGACGCCAATCCCATCTACCGCGGATATCTTGAGATCGCGGCAGCCGCCCTGCAGCCACACCTGCCTTCGGACCTGTTGGCGGCGATCTTCGGCGACGATCCCGCCATCCATCACACCAGCCTCGCGCAGCCCGCGTTGTTTGCGGTGTCCTATGCGCTGGGAAAGACTTTGCTGCAGAGCGGGATTCGTCCCATCTTCGCCATCGGCCACAGTGTTGGCGAGTTCGCCGCCGCCTGCCTGGCCGGCGTGCTGTCGGTCGACGACGCGGCCAGGATCGTCGCAGCCAGGGGACGGCTGATGGGGTCGTTGCCCGCCGGTGGGGCGATGGTCGCGGTTGACCTCGCCGTCGAGCATGCGCAGGCACTTGTCGCCGACGAGCACGGGTGCGCGATCGCAGCCGTCAACGGGCCACGCTCGGTGGTTATCTCCGGGGCCGTCGACGCGGTGGGCCGGGCCGCCGACACGGTTCGCGCGCAGGGCGGCAAAGCGGTGAATCTGAGGGTGTCCCATGCTTTTCATTCGCCGCTGATGGAACCCATTGCGGCCGGATTCCGGCGCGAGTTGTCGGGGCTGACGCCGGGTCCCGCGGAATTCCGGATCTTCTCCACGGTGCTCGGCCGAGAGGTCGAGGGCCACGAAATGGACGCCGACTACTGGACGAAGCAGATCTGCTCGCCAGTAAGGTTTTTCGACGCCGTCGCGGCCGCAGCAAGTGCGACGACTGCCGAATATGTGGCCGAGGCCGGGCCGCGACCGACGCTGCTCGCGATGGCCCGACAGTGCGGTCTGCCGCCGAAGACCCGGTCGCTGACGTTGTGCGGCGGAACGGATTCCGACGGCACGGAGTTACTGGCCGCGGCCGCCACAATGTTGCGTGATGGCTACTCCCCCGACCTGTCGCCGCTATACGGCCGGCCGGCCGGAACCCTGCAGCGGATCCCTCCGTATGTCTTCGACACCTCCAGCCGGTTCTGGTTCGAAGGGGGGGTCGCCACCGCGGCGCGGACGGCCCGGCCGGCGGTGATCCCGCCCGTCGTCGTCGAAGAGCAACCACACACTCAGGCGCCGGGAGCGTCAGAGAGCGCGGTCCTGGCGCTGATCGCCGATGCCGGCGGCTACTCGGCAGACCAGCTTGCCCGGGCCAGCCGGCTCAGTGACGATCTGGGCTACGACTCGCTCCTGCAACTCCGCCTTTTCGAGCGTCTGCGGGCGGTATATCCGCAGCTGCAGAGTGTCCCCGTCGTCGAGGTGCTGCCCAAGATTCACACCGTCGGCGACATCATCGACCTCGTCGTGGAGCGGCTCGGCCCCGCCGCAGACGTGACCTCATGAGCCTCGTCGAATTCGTGTGCTTTCACCACGCCGGCGGCGGATCGGCGTCGTTTCATCCGCTCCGCCGGGCGCTGGCGGCCATGGGTGTCGAGGTGACACTCACGTCGGTGAAGCTACCCGGACGGGAGTCGCGCTACGACGAACCCCGCTACGTCGATGCCGAGGCGTGCGTGCGGGGCATCGCCGACGAACTCGACGACCTGTTGAGCCGGCCCCATGTCCTGCTCGGCCACAGCATGGGCGCAATGTTGGCGTATTCGCTTGCTCAACAACGAATTGCGCGCGGCGAGCGCGCCCCTGAGGCGGTGATCGTCGCGGCCTACCGCGCTCCGCATTTGTGGGGACCGATGCAGGATCTGCACCTCGGCGACGATCACCAGCTCGCCGCGGAGTTGGCCCGCTACGGCGGGCTGCCCGCCGATATCCTGTCCCGTCCCGAATGGCTTGAGCTGCTGATGCCCATCGTGCGCGACGATCTACGGATCTGCCAGTCCTACCGCCCGTCGGCCGAGCCGCCGTTGCCGTGCCCGTTGCACATCTTCGGCGGCCGCGACGATCCGCTGGCACCCCCGGACACGTTGGCCGCCTGGGCGACCCATTCGACACAGCCGCAACCCGTGCGCCTTTTTGCCGGCGACCACTTTCTATTCCGTGAGCCCGACCCGGAGTTGGTCGTCGAGGTTGCGCACATTGTCAACGACGCCGCGCGGGAGAGGATCTGATCAGATGAGCACGTTCACCCGAGACGTATTCGCCTCTGCGGCATCGTCACGGCACGGCTTGAACGTGGGCAGCCTCGCCGATCCCGTGCGATTGACCTGGCGTGAAGTCCACGAGCACGCCAGACGGATGGCCGGAGGCCTGGCCGCCAACGGAATTGGCCGCCACTGCTCGGTCGCGGTGCTGGCCGCCCAGGCGGCGGATGTCGCTCCGCTTGCGCAGGCGATCTGGATGCGCGGCGCCGCTCTGACCATGCTTCAGCAACCGACACCACGCGTCGACCTGGCGGTCTGGCTCGACGACACCGTGCGGGCGATCCGGATGATCCGTGCCGACGTGGTTGTCGTCGGAGAGCCCTTCCTGATGGCGATGGAGCAGGTGGCGGCCCGCATGGGGGCCGACACTGTGGTCGTCTGCACCGTGGAGTCGATGCGCGCCGCCGCGCCGATCGAGCCGGAGGACACCGATGAGGCGGATATCGCTATGCGGCAACTCACTTCGGGGTCGGCCGGCATACCGAAGGCGGTCGAGATCAGCCACGCGAATCTCGCCGCGAACGCCGCGGCGATAGAGGAAGCGCTGTCCATCGACGTCGATGAGGATGTGATGCTGAGCTGGCTGCCGTTGCCCCACGACATGGGCATGATCGCGTTCATCTGTCTCCCCATGCAACTGGGGATCGAATCCGTCGTGGTCACCTCCGATCAGTTCCTTCGGCGACCGATTGTGTGGGCTGAGTTGATCAGCAGGTACCGGGCGACCATCACATCGGGCCCGAATTTCTCCTACTCCATACTCGCCCGCGTTCTGGAGCGAACCAGCCCGGACACCATTGACCTCTCCTCGCTGCGGATAGCGTGCAACGGAGCCGAGCCGGTCGATCATCGCGATGTCGAATATTTCGCAGCGGTCGGTGCCCGTTTCGGGCTGCGGCCGACTGCGCCGATGCCGTCCTACGGGCTCGCCGAGGCCACGCTGGCGGTCTCCTTCCAGGCGCACGACGAGCCACCGAGCTTCGACACCGTCTCCAGACAGGCCGTCTCGGGAGCCCACCGCGCGCAGCCGGTTGCCGATGATGCAGACGACGACGCGGACGTGCTGCAAATCGTCTGCCTTGGAGCTCCGCTTCCTGGCATGGGAGTGCGCATCATTCGGGACGGAATGATGCAGGGGCCCAGAGAGATTGGCGGTATCGAAATTCGTGGTGCTGCGATAGCCGGCAGTTATCTCACGGCAGAAGGCGTCATTCCACTTGCCGGCGAAGACGGCTGGTTCGACACCGGCGACCTGGGGTACCTCGACGAGCAGGGGCGGATGTATGTGTGCGGCCGGACGAAGGATGTCATTGTGCTGGCCGGAGTCAACCTCTACCCGCACGATATCGAGCGTGCGGCCGCGACCGTCGATGGTGTGCGCAAAGGCTGCGTGATCGCACTGCGGCTCCCTGCAGAAAGAGGAGGGGCCGGACGTGAGGGAGCCGAGCGGGAGGGCTTCGCGGTGCTCGCCGAAGTGCACAACGCGGACGAGGAGGACGTGCGCCTGCGTCTTAGCCGCGAGATCAAAGCCCGGGTGAACCGCCACGTCGGGCACACCCCATACGAGGTCCGACTGTTCCCCCCCGGAGCTCTGCCGAAGACATCGTCGGGCAAGCTACGCCGGGACAGTGCCCGAGCGCTGCTCTGATCGACTTCCAGTCACGCAGGCGTCGCTTCAATGACGCTGTACGGGGAGGCTGTCTGCACTACCCGGTTCATCCGAAACCCGGCTTGGTTGAGCAGGGCTCGCCATTCCGCGGCGTCGCGTTCGCGGCCACCTGCATGCACCAGCATCTCCAGGTCGACCCAGTTACCCGCGAAGTCGCGGTCGTGCCCGGGGAGCACCACTTCCACCAACAGCAGCGTCGCATCGGCACGGATGGCTGCGCGGACATTGCGCAGAATCGCCACGGCCTGTCCATCCGGCCAGTCGTGGATGACGTTCTTGAGGACATAGGCGTCGCCGCCGGACGGAACGCCGTCGAAGAAGGACCCTCCCTGGACCAGCACCCGGTCTTCGACTCCATGCGCAGACAGCAGGGCAGGGGCCCCCGCGACGACTTCAGGCTTGTCGTAGAGCACCCCCCGCACGTTCGGTGTTGCCTCCAAGATGCCGGCCAGCAGCTCCCCGTGCCCGCCGCCGACATCGACGATCGTGGGAAACGAACCGAAGCTGTATCCGGCAACGACGGTGAGCGCCGACAGGCCGGAGAGGCTCGTCATGGCGTCGTTGAAGATCTTCGCGAGCTCGGGTTCATCGGTGAGATAGTCGAATGCGTCCTTCCCGCGCAGCTCTGGAACCGTTGACGTGCCGGATTTGACCGCGTCAACGAGCAGGCTCCAATGTTCCCGGTGTTGTGGCGAACCGACCAAGCGGGCATAGCCGTACATCGAGTACGGGGTGTCCGAGCGCAGAGATTCAGCGAGAGCGTTGAGTCTGTAGCGGCCACGGCGCTGGCGGAAGACGCCACGGCTGATCAACGCCCGCATCAATCGCTTGAGGGCATCAGGGTTCGCGCCGACGCGGCCCGCCAACTCATCCAAGGGCATTGGATGGTCCGCGAGGGCGTCGGCGATGCGAAGTTCGGCGGCCACCTGAATGGCCTGCGCAACCCACGCGGCCATGATCATCTCCAACATCGCCACCGGCGCGGGAGCCGATCGTTGATGAAATCGATAGACATAGTGGCGGAAACGCTCGACGAAACGGGCCACCTTGGCGGGTGGAATCTTGAGATCTCCTGGCATCGTGTCTCCCTTACCTCCGGAGATGAATCACCTCGCCACTCAAGACTACGAGTCCGCAGCGGGAAATGGTCAAGCCCGAACCGCGATCTCGTGCGGAGGTGATCGAAGCCGCTGCGGTGGATGTGATTTCGATCCACGTCGCGAAGCGGTGGCAGTGCCTACCGCACGATCAGTTGACCGTGCATCATCGGATGATACGAGCAGTGGTAGGCGTAGGTGCCGGGCTGCGTCGGCGCGGTGAAGGTTGCTGTGCCGTTGCCGTCGACGTCGACGTTGAACGTGCCACCCTGGTCGGCGGTGACACTGTGTTCAGCCGAATCGGAGTTGACGACCGTGACCGTCGACCCGGGCGCGACCGATTGCGGCGACGCAAATTGGAAGTTGGAGATGGTGATCTTCGCGGTCGACGACGCCCCTGACGCCGCGGCGTCGGTGGGGGTGCTCGTCGCCGACGCCGTCTGGTGCGTGTCCTGCGGCGATCCGCAGGCCGCGAGCAAGGCAGTCAGCATGCATGCGATCAGCAATAGGAGTCGGCCTAGCCTGTGCCCGCCGGAAAACCGCGTCGTCTGCATGGGGTGCCCTTCGCTCCCGGCGATCTGGAATTGCCGCCTGCGTGTGACACGAAGCGGGGCGCTCCCGGGTTCAACGTGAGTTCGGTCGTGATCGCGTCAGACGGTCACCGCGTCGGCCGGTTCCATCGTCGGCCACGTCAATTCCAGTTCGCCGATGTTCGCCGCCGCGGTGACCAACGGCAGGGCCGCCCGCGCGGCGTTCGGCGTCGTGGCGGCCTCGGCCCGCAGCGTGGGTACGAACTCGTCACTCATGTCGGGCCGCGACGTCGGTCCGTGCACCTGCTCGATGCGGGCGCACAGCGCTGTTGCGTGTTGCTCCAACACTTTTCGGGTTCGCGGGTACACCCCGGGCGGTGGTGGTTTGATGTCGGCGATGAGGTCGGCGGCGATGCGCAGGCGCGGGATCAGGCCGGCGGTCTCCACCTGGGCGGCGTCGACGGTGCCGTTCGTCTCCGCCAGGTACACCCGCACCGCGTCGCCGTGACTGCGCGCGGCGACCAACGACTCAGCGCCCAGCTCGGCCACCGCGGCGTCGGTCTGCGGGGACACCCCGCGGGTCACCCGGGTCACCGCCGCGTCCAGGTACCAGGAACAGGCGACGACGGCGTCATTGATGGCACGCTGCACCGCCTTCTGGGCACCCCCCGGCCACATCAGCACCGAGACGGCCAGACCCACCAGCGCGCCGAGGACGACGTCCTCGATGCGGATCAGGCCGACCTGCCAGCCGGTGGGGCGCATCAAGTTGAAGACGATCAGGACCTGCATGGTGAACATCGCCTGGCTGGCGGTGAAGGATCCGACGGTCAGCACGTAGGTCGATCCGAAAGTGGCCAGCGGTAACAGGGTCCACAACACCGGCGGGTCGACGCCGACCACGGCGATCACCGTGGTGCCGATGACGAATCCGATCGCGGTGCCGGTGAGCGCACGCGCCACGCTGGTGCGCGTCGTGGCAGCGCTGCTGCGCAGCACCGCCAGCGCGCCGAGGGCGACCCACAGCCCGTTCTGCACCGGCAGAACCAGCGTCACCACCACGGCCAGCGCCAGCGCCAGGCCGGTGCGCAGGCTGTTGATCACCGTCATCGAACGGGTCGACACATAGCCGTACAACCCGGCCAACGCGGCCCGTGTGCCGTGCACCCGGTCGGCGATACCGGTCTCCGGCAGGCCCCGGCCGAGCAACCGGTCGAGCAGCGGACGGGTGTCGGTCACCGTGGCGGCGGCGATGATGCGTCCGGTCAGCCCGATCGTCGCGCCCATGGTCCGCCGGCTGAGCAGCATCCTGCCGCGCAGCAGCGCGGCAGTGTCGTCGGGCTCATCGAGGATCTCGTGAATGTCGTTGTCGTACTCGCGGAGTGCGAGTGTTCGGTGATCGGCGACCACGGCCGTCAGCTTCTCGGCCCCGACCCGGTCTCCGGACAACAGCACGTTCGCACTGCCGCGCAGGACTGCGACGCCGGCCGGTTGGAGTGGTCCCAGCAAGTGGCCCGTATCGGAATCGACCCGGTCGCAGAGCCATCGCAGATTCGATATCACCCGCAGCAACGCGCGGCTGCCTGCGGTCAGCGCCACCGGCCGGAAGGCGCTGCCCATGAACTCGGCCTGCAGCTCGCTCATCGCCGCCGTCGTCTTCTCGGCTGAACCGCCGCCCTCGAGCCGGTCGGCCAGTGCGGTGCAGACCCGTGCGGCGAGGTGGCGCAACTCGGTGCTGTAGCGCGGCGGGAAGAGGAACAGCGCGGCAGGCACGCAGACCAGCAGCGCCAGCAGCCAGCCCAGCAGCCGTTCGTTCACCGGTCCGGCCGGGGCGCAGACCGGCAAAAGGAACGTCATCAGCATGGCGCGCTGGGCCCCCGCGATGATCTCGCTGAGCAGACCCAGGAAGCTGACCAGCGC
>JBAXUD010000379.1:0-3687 GCA_037129875.1 Mycobacteriaceae bacterium | reverse complement strand
CAGCGTCGACTTGCCGGATCCGTTGGGGCCCATGACCGCATGGGTCTCCCCCGACTTCACCGTCAGGTTGACGCCCTTGAGGATTTCCTTCTGGGTGCCGTCGGGGTTTTCGACGGACACGTGCAGGTCCTTGATGTCCAGTGTTGATGCATTCGGGGTGCTCATGCGTCAGCTTTCGATTCGGTGATGGCCAGTTCGTGTTCGATGGCGTCGGTCAAACGGTCGCGGATCTGCGGCACGGCGATCTTGTTGATGAGCTCCCCGAAGAAGCCGCGGACCACCAGCCGGCGGGCCTGCTGCTCCGGAATGCCCCGGGCCTGCAGGTAGAACAGTTGCTCGTCGTCGAAACGGCCGGTGGCGCTGGCATGTCCGGCGCCGACGATCTCGCCGGTCTCGATCTCCAGGTTGGGCACCGAGTCGGCACGGGCCCCGTCGGTGAGCACCAGGTTGCGGTTGACCTCGAAGGTGTCGGTGCCGGTCGCCTCAGCGCGGATGAGGACATCGCCGACCCAGACGGTGTGCGCATCGGGCTTGCGGGAGTCCGGATCGCCCTGCAAGGCACCCTTGTAGACAACGTTGGAGCGGCAGTTGGGCTGGGAGTGGTCGACCAGAAGCCGGGATTCGAGGTGCTGGCCGGCGTCGGCGAAGTAGAGGCCGAGCAACTCGGCGTCCCCACCGGGGGCGTCATACCGGACGGTGGCCGCCATTCTCACCACGTCGCCGCCCAGCGTCACCGCCACGTGGCGCAGCACCGCATCCTTGCCGAGGCGGGCGTGCTGGGCAGTGACGTGGACCGTGTCGTCGGCCCAGTCGGCGATCCACACCACCGTCAAGCGGGCGGCGTCGGCGATCACGAACTCGGCGTTGTCGGCGTAGGTGCCGCTTCCGCGCAGGTCGATGACGACCACTGCCTCGGCCAGCTCGTCGGCGCGGATCTGCAAGTGGCCGTAAGCGGTTTGACCCACACCGGGTCCGGTGATGGTGACCTCGACCGGCGTCTCGGTATGCACGCCGCGGGCGACGGTCACGATGGTCGCGTCGCGGAAGGACGAAAACGCCTGGGCTGCAACGCGATCGGAGGGAACACCACCGTGACCGAGGCGTTCGTCGCCGCGCTGCACCGTCTCCACGGTGACGCCGGGCTGCTCGGACACCGCAACGGTGGCGTCTGCTGTCTGCGGCGCCGAGCCGTCGTGCAGGCCGCGGAGCCGACGCAGGGGGGTGAACCGCCACAGCTCGTCGCGACCGCCGGGAACCTCGAAGGCGTTGACATCGAACGAGGCGAATTGCTCGCCCTTGTTCGTAGCGATCCCCTCGACCGCCTCAGTCAGATTTGCCATTGCTAT
Source organism: Mycobacteriaceae bacterium (assembly GCA_037129875.1). Lineage (GTDB taxonomy): Bacteria > Actinomycetota > Actinomycetes > Mycobacteriales > Mycobacteriaceae > Mycobacterium. Next base: position 2,341 of record JBAXUD010000379.1, on the reverse strand, counting down.
CCGACCGCGCCTTCCATCTGCAGCTCGATGAGCCGGTTGAGTTCCAGGGCGTACTCCATGGGCAACTCCTTGGCGATCGGCTCAACGAAGCCGCGCACCACCATCGCCATCGCCTCGTCATCAGTCAGGCCGCGGCTCATGAGGTAGAACAGCTGGTCCTCGCTGACTTTGGACACCGTCGCCTCATGGCCCATGGTGACGTCGTCCTCGCGGATGTCCACGTAGGGGTAGGTGTCGCTGCGGCTGATGGTGTCGACCAGCAGCGCATCGCATTTCACGCTGGAGCGCGATCCGTGCGCACCCTTGTTGATCTGGACCAGCCCCCGGTAGGAGGCCCTGCCGCCGCCGCGGGCCACCGACTTGGACACGATGTTGCTCGAGGTGTTGGGCGCCAGGTGCAGCATCTTGGCGCCGGTGTCCTGGTGCTGACCCTCGCCGGCGAAGGCGACCGAGAGCACCTCGCCCTTGGCGTGCTCGCCGGTCATCCACACCGCCGGGTATTTCATGGTCACCTTGGAACCGATGTTGCCGTCGACCCACTCCATGGTGGCGCCGGCCTCGGCGCGGGCCCGCTTGGTGACCAGGTTGTAGACGTTGTTCGACCAGTTCTGAATGGTCGTATACCTAACGCGGGCACCGGGTTTGACGATGATCTCCACCACCGCCGAATGCAGCGAGTCGCTCTTGTAGATGGGAGCGGTGCAGCCTTCCACGTAATGGATGTAGGAGCCCTCGTCGGCGATGATCAGGGTCCGTTCGAACTGGCCCATGTTCTCGGTGTTGATCCGGAAGTAGGCCTGAAGCGGAATGTCGACGTGAACGCCCTTGGGCACATAGATGAACGAACCGCCCGACCACACCGCGGTGTTGAGCGCGGAGAACTTGTTATCGCCGGCCGGGATCACGGTGCCGAAGTACTGCTTGAAGATCTCCGGGTGCTCCTTGAGCGCGGTGTCGGTGTCGAGGAAGATAACCCCTTGCGCCGCAAGGTCTTCGCGGATCGAGTGGTAGACAACTTCAGATTCGTACTGAGCCGCTACACCCGACACCAGTCGCTGCTTCTCGGCTTCCGGTATGCCGAGCCGGTCGTAGGTGTTCTTGATGTCCTCCGGCAACTCCTCCCAGGAGGTCGCCTGCTTCTCACTCGAGCGCACGAAGTATTTGATGTTGTCGAAGTCGATGCCGTCGAGGTCCGAGCCCCAATTCGGCATCGGCTTCTTGTAGAAGGTCCGCAGCGCCTTGAGTCGGACATCGAGCATCCACTCCGGTTCGCTCTTCTTGGCCGAGATGTCACGCACGACTGCTTCGGAGATCCCGCGCTGGGCGCTGGCGCCCGCGACGTCGGAGTCCGACCAGCCGTAGCCGTAATGGCCCAGCGAGGCGATGGTCTCCTCCTGGCCGAGCGGTGCGGTCTCGGGGATGGTCGTCATGCTGACGCTCCTTGCTCATCGGGTGTGGTCGCTTCGTGTGTGGTCGCTGTCAGCGGCACGTGCGTGGTGCACGCGCAGTCGCCGTTGACGATGGAAGCCAGTCTCTGCACGTGGGTGCCGAGGACCTCTGAGAAGGCCTGCTGCTCGGCCTGGCACAGCTCTGGAAACTCTTCGGCCACATGGGAAACCGGGCAGTGGTGCTGACAGATCTCGATACCCTGGATCGGGCCGCCCACCCGTGTGGCGGTGGTTGCATAACCGGCCCGCGTCAGCGCGCCGGCGACCTGTGCGGCGGCATCGGCGACGGCGGCGTCATCGTCGGAATCGACATGCACGACGCCGTCGAGAATGGCCTGGACGCGGCGACGCGCGAACGTCCGGACCGCCTCGTCGCCGCCGATCTCGCGCAATTGCCGCATCGCGGCCGACGCCAGATCGTCGTAGGTGTGATCGAGCTTGGCCCGGCCGGCCGCGGTCAGGCGATAGCGCTTGGCCGGACGGCCGCGTCCCGCGTGCTGCCAGGGAGCCGACGGGTTTGCCTCGGCGTCGCCGCTGTCCACCAGCGCGTCGAGATGCCGGCGCACACCGGTCGCCGAGATCCCGAGGTGGCGGCCGATCTCCGCGGCGGTGATCGAGCCGGATTCCAGCAGAAGGTGCACAATGGAACGCCGGGTGTGGCCGTCCTGCGCCGAGACCCGCAGTGCGGGCGACTCGTCCGGCAGGATTTTCATAACACCAGTGTGTCGCAATTACCACCGGCCGGTCTAGCAAGGGCACCCTTACCTTAGGTGTGCCTGTTCGGCCGCTCAGAGGGGCTCCTCACGGCGGATAGAGTGCTGTGGTGGCCGCCCGCCAGCTTTCCCTCAGCTCGTCGATCGCGAAGTGGCACGGCGACGAGCGGACGGTCGGCG
>JBAXUD010000378.1:0-3689 GCA_037129875.1 Mycobacteriaceae bacterium | reverse complement strand
ACGCGGTGATCGATCACCTGGCCGAGATCAAGCCCGGTGGCCACTTCACCGAGGAGCGCTTCGCGCACTGAGGCGTGCCGCGGTGATCAGCGCACCCGGTTGTTGCCGGGGTCGTAGATCGCGCTGAGCGACACCCTGATTGGATGCACCTGCCCCCCGACGTCGACGGTGTAGTCGCCGGCCCGCAGCCAGTGCGGGGTGACGATCTCGCCGTCGGGGGAGCGGACGTATCCCAGACCCACACTGCAACCCACGGTCGCGCCCCACGCCGCCGAGCTCACCTGGCCGGCGACCTCGCCGTCCCGCCGGATCAGTTCACCGCCCCACAGCATCGGCTCCGCGTCGGCGACGGCGAAGCTGACCAGTCGGCGGCGCGGTCCCTCGGCTTTGGCGCGTTCGACCGCTGAGCGGCCCAGGAAGTCGTGGCCGGAATTCAGCTTGCAGGCGAACAGCAGCCCGGCCTCGACGGGGTTGTCGTTGGGGGTGAGCTCACGGCCGAATGCGCGGTATCCCTTCTCCAGCCGCAACGACTCGATCGCGTAGTAGCCTCCGCGCACGATCCCGAACGGCGCTCCGGCGGCAATCAGATCCTCGTAGACGCCGACCGCGAATTCGGCGGGAACATAAATTTCCCAACCTAATTCGCCGACATAGGTGATTCGCGTCGCGCGCACGGTGGCGTACCCGAGCGGGATCAACCGGCTGGCGCCGAACGGGAAGGCGAGGTCGGTGAGGTCGGCGTCGCTCAAGCATTGCAACAGTTTGCGTGAACTCGGTCCCATCACACCGAAGACGGCCATCGACGAGGTGACGTCGACCAACTCTGCTCGTGCGCCGTCGGGCATGTTGCGTCTGATGTGGTCCTTGTCGCGCTCAGTGGTGGCTGCGCTGCTGACGACAAGGAACTCCTCCGGACCGGTCCGGGTCACCGTGACATCGGCCTCATAGGTTCCCCGCGCGTTGAGCATTCCGGTGTAGACCGCCCTACCCTCGGGCACCGCCACATCGTTGGTGCACAGCCATTGCAGCGTCCGCTCGGCGTCGGGTCCGGCCACCAGGTATTTGGAGAACGAGGTCTGATCGAAGACCGTCACCGCCGTCCTGGTGTTGGCCTGCTCGGCCTCCGACCAGGCCAACCAGTTGGGCTTGCTCCAGGTGTACCCGATCGTCGGGTCGACGCCGGGCGGGGCGAAGAAGTTGGCCCGCTCCCAGCCCATCCGGCTGCCGAAGTTCGCGTTGGCGGCAACCTGCAGATGATGGACCGGGGACCGCCGGAACGGACGCGCTGTGGTGAGTTCGCGGTTGGGCCAGGGGATTTCATAGTGCACGCCGAGTATCTCGGCAACCCGGTCCCGCAGCCAGCGCGCATTGCCGTTGAAAGGCGCGAAGCGGCGGATGTCTACGCTGCTGAGGTCGGTGGTGGGCGCACCGTTGACGATCCACTCCGCCAGCGCGCGGCCGGCGCCGCCGGCCGAGGCGATCCCGACTGAGTTGAATCCAGCGCCGACGAAGAAATTCGTGCACTCGGGAGCTTCGCCCAGGATGAACTGGTTGTCCGGGGTGAAGCTCTCCGGACCGTTGTAGAGCTTCTTGAGCCCGGTGTGTTCGAGCGCCGGAATTCGCAGCAGTGCGTTGTTCATCAGGATCTCGAAGTGTTCCCAATCCTCCTCGAGCAGTTGGAATTCGAACGGGTAGGGAATCTTGTCGGGGGCCACCCACGGTTTCGCCTCGGGCTCGAAGCCGCCGATCACCAGGCCGCCCACTTCCTCTTTGAAGTAGGTGTAGCCGTCAGGGTCGCGCAGGATCGGCAAGTCCGGGTGCACGCCGCTGATGGTCTCGGTCACGACGTAGAAGTGCTCGGCCGAGTAGAGCGGAACATTGACACCCGCCAGCGCGCCGACGGCCTTGGCCCACTGCCCGGCGCAGTTCACCACGATTTCGGCTTCCAGGTCACCGGCGTCGGTGCGGACACCGCTCACCCGGCCGCCGGCACACATGACGTCGAGCACCCGCACTCGTTCGAGGATCCGCACACCTCGCTGGCGGGCTCCCTTGGCCAGTGCCATCGTCAGGTCGGTGGGGTTGGCTCTGCCGTCGGCAGGCAACCAGATGGCACCCACCAGGTCGTCGATCCGCATCACCGGGTAGCGCTCGAGAGCCTCTTCGGGACTGAGCAGTTCGCAATCTAGGTTGAAGGCTGCTGCGCTGGCGGCGGTGCGGCGAAGCTGAGTCATCCGATCCTGGGTGCGGGCCACGGTCACCCCGCCGCACTGCCGGTAGCCCGCGGTCAGACCTGTCTCGGACTCCAGATCCGAATAGAGCTGCGTGGAGTACTGCACCAGCCGTGTGCCGCTTTCCGACGCGCGCAGCTGGCCTACCAGGCCCGCGGCGTGCCACGTTGTGCCGCAGGACAGTTGGCCCTGTTCGAGCAGCACCACGTCGGTGCGACCGAGCCTGCTGAGGTGGTAGGCGACGCTCGCGCCGATGACACCGCCCCCGATGACGACGATCTGTGCACGATCGGGCAGCGCTTGCGTCGGCATTTCTTCCTATCGGTCAGTCGGAGGCTTGCGCCTCTCGGTCAGTCGGAGGCTTGCGCCTCGGCGAGGAGGCGGTGGAAACGCGGACTGCGGAATTCGGCGACGGCGGACTCGAAGCGCTCCGTGGCCCAATTCCAGAAGTCGAAATCAATGGTGCTGGAGGCGCTTTGGATGCAGCCCCACAGTGTCCAGCCGTACTTCCCGACGATCCCCTGCAGGTGTGCGCGAGCGGTCTTGTGGCGCAGCGCGCGACCGTAGTACCCGGTGACGAGTTCATCGAGCTGTTCGGCCGACAGTCCGCACTCGGCCCAGATGTTGCCGAGTTCGAAACACGGATCGTTGTTGCCTGAGTATTCGTAGTCGATCAGCCACACTCGTCGGCCGTCGTCGATGAAGTTCGCTGCAAGCAGGTCGTTGTTGCACGGCGCGGTGTTCTGGTCGGTGGCGCGCAGGACCTGAGCAATAGCCTGAAAGTCTTCAGCGTGTTCGTGATATCCCTTCGGTAGCCGGAAGCCGTTGTCATTGATGACATCGAGGTAGGCGGGCTGAAGGGCGAACATGTCGAACGGGTCGCGGAACCGCGGGCCGCTGTGCAGCGTTCGGCAGCCGACCGCAACGCGGGCAAGCACGGCGGGATCCTGCATGTCGGTGTTGGTGAGGGTGGCTCCTTCCAGAAAGCCCACCAACAGGATGCCGAGTTCCGGGCGATAGCCGATCACGGGCGCTCCCACGCCCGCTTGTTCGGCAGCCCTGCTGTTGTAGTGCTCGTTGTCACGGTCGATGCCGAGTAATCCGGCGTCCGGACTGCCGCACCGGGCGACGTAGACGCCATCGGGAGTGGTCACCTTGACATTGCGGTTGGTAAGCCCGCCCGGAAGCTCCTCGAGTCGGCGGGGCCGGCCCGCCAACTCCGCAAACTGCTCAAGCAGCCGGTCGAGGTCGGAATCGCGATGCGGAGCGTCGGAGCCGCCCATAGGACTAGAGATTAGGGTATCGCGGTGGATTCGTCGCCGATCTCTGCTGAGGCCATCTCCGTGGTCGAACAGTGGGCCGAGACCGAGAATCCGGCGGTCATCTACGATGCCGACGTCGAGTACCTCTTGGAGTTGCGCAAGCACCGGTATCGGGAAATGGTCCTCGACGACAACC
>JBAXUD010000377.1:0-3689 GCA_037129875.1 Mycobacteriaceae bacterium | reverse complement strand
ATGACCGTCGCCCCCGCCATCCTGGTCGTGGGCAGCCGCTTCGGGCTGCTGGATCCCAAACGCATGATGAAGACCAGGGGGTGGCGCAAGGTCGGCACCGCCACGGTCCGCTGGCCCAAGCCGATCCTGGCCGCAGCGACCAGCGTCGTGCTGCTCGGCATCCTGGCCATGATCGGCTACAAGACCAGCTACGACGACCGCCGCTACATCCCCGCCGACGTGCCGGCCAACGTGGGCTACACCGCCGCCGAACAGCATTTCAGCACCGCCCGGCTCAATCCCGACATCATGACCATCGAGTCCGACCACGATATGCGCAACCCCACCGACATGATCGTGCTGGACCGAATCACCAAGGCGCTGTTCAGGATCAAGGGCATCGCCATGGTCCAAGGCATCACCCGCCCCTTGGGTTCGCCCATCGCGCACAGCTCGATCCCCTACCAGATCAGCATGTCCTCGGTGCCGATCACCCAGAACCTGCAGTTCCTCAAGCAACGCGTCGGCGACATCAGCGGCATGTCCGATGACCTCGGCGCGATGATCGCCTCGATGACCCAGATGCAGAACCTGATGACGCAGATGTCGGGGGCGATGAACAACACCGTCGACTCCGCCAACGGGATGGTCGACTCCGCGCGCGGAATGGTCGGCTCCGGGCAGCGCAGCGTCGCCGACATGAACGCCATGAAAGCCACCCTCGACCAGATGCGCGACAACCTGGCCAAATTCGACGACGCGGTACGCCCGTTCCGCAACTACTTCTACTGGGAACAGCACTGCGACAACATCACCGCCTGCGACGGCATTCGCTCGGCCTTCGACGCCATCGACGGTGTCGATAAGTTCAGCGACAACATGGCCACCCTGCAGACCGACGTCGGCGCCATGATCGGCGGCATGGACCAGATGGTCAACGGCATGGACCAGATGGTCGGCGGGATGGGCGACATGAACACCCTGTTCCCCCAAATGGTCGCCCAGTTCGGACCGATCATCGCCACCGCGACCACCATGCAGGACACCCTGCAAACCATCCACAGCAGCTTCGACGGACTCATCACCCAGATGCAGCAGATGACCGACACCGCCACCGCCATGGGCGAGGCCTTCGACGCCTCCAAGAGCGACGACTACTTCTACCTGCCACCGGAAGTCTTCGCCAACCCCGACTTCCAGAAGGGCCTCAAGCTGTTCCTGTCACCGGACGGCAAGGCCGCCCGGCTGATCGTCACCCACGACACCAATCCCGCCTCCGAGGAAGGCATCTCGGTCGTCGGCGACCAACTCGTCGCCGCCCACGAAGCGGTCAAGGGGACCTCGCTGGCCGGCGCGGACATCTACCTGGCCGGGACCGCGGCCACCTACCGCGACATCCAGTCCGGCGCCAAATACGACACCATGATCGCCGCCTTCGCCGCGCTCACGCTGATCTTCATCGTGATGCTCATCATCACCCGCGCCTTCGTCGCCTCGATCGTGATCGTCGGGACCGTCGTGATCTCCCTCGGCGCCGCATTCGGCCTCTCGGTGTTCGTCTTCGAACGCATCGTCGGGATCGAACTGAACTGGATCGTGCTCGCCTTCGCGGTGATCATCCTCATGGCCGTCGGCAGCGACTACAACCTGCTGCTGGTCTCGCGGTTCAAAGAGGAGATCGGCGCCGGCATCAACACCGGCATCATCCGATCCATGGGCAGCACCGGAACCGTCGTCACCGCAGCAGGACTGGTGTTCGCCTTCACCATGGGATCCATGATCTCCGGCGACCTGCTCAACGTCGGCCAAGGCGGCATGACCATCGGCATCGGCCTGCTCCTGGACACCTTGATCGTGCGATCACTGATGACCCCCTCCATCGCGGCCATCCTCGGACCCTGGTTCTGGTGGCCCCTGAAGGTGCGCTCACGCCCGTCCTACTCCGAGCGTATGCAACACGTGACCCGGCGCAACGCCGTGTTTGAGGATATCTTCAATCCGGAACCACACCGGCACGACGACGGCAACGCCGCACCAGACGGCGAACTGGTGCCCCCGGGAATCAGCTGACAAGAGGACCCAACCCCCCCAAAAAAAGGGGAGAGATCGGTTCAGTAACGCGACGAGCATTAGGAGAGCACCCGTGAACGCATCAGAGACACCACCCCCTGTCACCGGAATGCCACGTATCGGAGAACCGGCACCCACCTTCACCGCGATGAGCACTCAAGGGCCGGTGAACTTTCCCGCGGACTACGCGGGTAAGTGGGTCATCTTCTTCTCCCACCCCGCGGACTTCACGCCGGTGTGCACCAGCGAGTTCATCACCTTCGCGTCGATGCAGGAACAGTTCGCCGCCTACAACACCGCACTGGTCGGCCTGTCGGTCGACGGCCTCTACAGCCATATCGCGTGGTTGCGCACCATCAAAGAGAAAATCACCTTCCGCGGCCTGCACGACGTCGAAGTCACCTTCCCGCTGATCGAGGACGTCTCGATGGCGGTGGCGCAGAAGTACGGGATGGTCATGCCGGGCGAAGACTCCACCAAAGCGGTGCGTGCAGTGTTCGTCATCGATCCGACGTGCGTGATCCGGGCGATCATTTACTACCCCCTGAGCCTCGGCCGCAATTTCGACGAACTTCTGCGGGTGATCCAGGCACTTCAGACCGCTGACCACTTCGAGGTGGCTACACCAGCCGATTGGCGTCCCGGCGATCCCGTGATCGTGCCACCGCCGGGCTCGTGCGGAACGGCAGCCCAACGGATTTCCGAACCAGCCGAGGGGCTGCACTGCGAGGACTGGTTCTTCTGCACCAAGGAGATACCCGCCGAGGAGATCGAGTCCGCGATCCGCGTGAAAGGTCAACGCTGATGGATGTGCCGCAGGTCGATCCGATCGAGGCGACACGGCTTCTCAACGAGTCCGGCGCCGTCCTACTCGACGTCCGCGAGGACGACGAGTGGTCCGCCGGGCACGCCCCCAGAGCGATCCACGTTCCTCTCGGCACCCTGGATGAACGCAGCTTCGACGCAGGCGTTCCGGTTGTGGCGGTATGCCGTTCAGGCAAGCGGTCCGGCATCGCGGCAAGCCAACTCGCTCCTGCCGGGGTCACGGTCTACAACCTGGCCGGCGGCATGAAGGCCTGGCTGGAATCAGGCCAGCCCGTGATTCGCGACGACGGCAAACCCGCCAACATCATCTGATCGAACCCAGCCTTTTGGCGCTGGGCGTCCCCTCAGGCCAACCCTTTGAGCATCAGGTTCCAGTACAGGAACGGCAGCCCGTACTTTTTGAGGTACCAGTAGGCCCGGTGCGGCTTGGACGGGTCCAGCAGCGGGAATGAGGGCTCCAGGTGCAGGTCGTAATCGAACTCGGCGAGCAGCATGGCGTGCGAGGACGTGACGATCGGGCACGATGAGTAGCCGTCGTAGGACCCTGTGAGCGGTCGGTCGTTCAGGTGTGCGTCGATGTTCTCCACCACCACCGGTGCCTGCTTACGCACGGCCGCACCGGTTTTGGCGTTCGGCGAGGAGGCGACGTCACCGAGGCTGAACACATTCGGGTAGCGAACGTGTTGCATCGTGTGCTTGTCGATCTCGACGAATCCGCTGGCGTCGCCGGTGGACAGCGGGCTGGACTTGATCCAGTCCGGCGCCGATTGCCGCGGCACGACGTGCAGCAGGTCGTAGGGCAGCATGAGGTCCGC
>JBAXUD010000376.1:0-3692 GCA_037129875.1 Mycobacteriaceae bacterium | reverse complement strand
CTCGATGATCGTGGTGCAGACCAGGATGTCGTAGTCGCGGTTCCAGAACCCCTGAACCGTCTTCTCCAACTGTTCCTCAGGCATCTGTCCGTGCGCGACGACCACCCGGGCCTCGGGCACCAGTGCCCGAACCCGCGCCGCCGCGGCGTCGATGGAGCTGACCCGGTTGTGAACGTAAAACGCCTGCCCGTCGCGCAGCAGTTCGCGGCGCAGAGCGGCGGCGACCTGTTTGTCGTCGTCTGGACCGACATAGGTCAGCACCGGGTACCGCTCCTCGGGCGGGGTGAGGATGGTCGACATCTCCCGGATGCCGGCCAGGCTCATCTCCAGCGTGCGCGGTATCGGGGTGGCACTCATCGTCAGCACGTCGACGTGGCTTCGCAAGGCCTTGATGTGCTCCTTGTGCTCGACGCCGAAACGCTGTTCCTCGTCGACGACCACCATGCCGAGGTCTTTCCAGCGCACCCCGGTCTGCAGCAGCCGGTGGGTACCGATCACGATGTCCACGCTGCCGTCGGCCATGCCCTTGAGAACCTCGCGCGACTCCGGACCGTCGGTGAACCGGGACAGCCCTTTGACGGTGACCGGGAACCCGGCCATTCGTTCGGTGAAGGTCTGCAGATGCTGGTCGGCCAGCAGCGTGGTGGGCACCAGCACCGCGACCTGCTTGCCGTCCTGCACGGCCTTGAACGCCGCGCGCACCGCGATCTCGGTCTTGCCGTACCCGACGTCACCGCAGACCACCCGGTCCATCGGGACCGGCTTCTCCATGTCGGCCTTGACCTCGCTGATGGCGGTCAGCTGATCGACGGTCTCGGTGAAGCCGAAGGCGTCCTCCATCTCGGCCTGCCAGGGCGTGTCGGGAGCGAATGCATGCCCGGGGGCAGCCTGACGTTTGGCGTAGAGCGCGACCAGTTCGCCGGCGATCTCACGAACGGCCTTGCGTGCCTTCGTCTTCGTGTTGGCCCAGTCGCTGCCGCCGAGCCGGCTCAGGCTGGGCTGCTCGCCGCCGACGTAGCGCGACAGCTGATCCAGGGAGTCCATCGGCACGAACAACTTGTCGGCCCCCTGGCCGCGCTTGCTGGAGCCGTACTCCAGCACCAGGTACTCCCGGCGTGCCCCGCCGATGGTGCGCTCCACCATTTCGACGAACCGGCCGATGCCGTGCTGATCGTGGACCACCAGATCCCCGGCCGTCAGCGCCAGCGGGTCGACGGTGTTGCGCCGCCGCGCCGCAAGCCGCCTGCCCTCCGGGCCGGTGGCACGGTTGCCGGTGAGATCGGTCTCGGTGATCACCACCAGGTTCGCCCCGGCCACAATCAGACCGTTGTGCAGCGGCCCCTTGAGCACACCCACCACACCGGGTTTCGGCGGCGCCCCGGATTCCAGCATGGCGGCCGGCACGTCGTGTTCGCCGAGCTGCTCGACAACCCGATGCGCGGTGCCGGTGCCCGGCGCGACCACCGCGGCCAGCCCGCCGGTCAGCACATGGGCGCGCAGCATGGCGAAGATCTCCTCGACGCCGGACTGCTGGCCGCGGGCCGACGGCGCCGCGCGCACATCGAGGGTGTGCGCCCCCGCCGAGGACAGTTGGCTGACCGTCCACCAGGGGTGCCCGCCGGCGATGGCCGCTGCTCGCACCTCGTCGAGTTCGCGGAAGCCGGAACCGCCGAGTTGCTCGACGTCGATGGGGGCGTCACCACCGACGGCGGCCACCGACCAGGACGCCTCGAGGAACTCCCGGCCCGTCCGGATCAGGTCGCCGGCGCGGGTGCGGACCTTCTCCGGGTCGCAGAGCAGCAGCGGCGCACCCGCCGGGAGGTGGTCGATCAGCGAGCCGAGGGAGTCGGGCCGCAGCACCGGCTGCAGGGCCTCCATGCCGTCCACCGGGATGCCTTCGGCGATCTTGTCGAGCATCTCGGCGACGCCACCGGTGACCCGGTTGTCGTCGCGCGGCGCGTTGGCCACCAATGCTGCTGCGCGGGAACGCACTTCGTCGCTGAGGAGAAGCTCGCGGCACGGCACGGCGACCACCACCTGCGCGTCAAGCTCAGGGATGGAGCGCTGGTCGGCCACCGCGAACATCCGCATCTCGGTGATCTCGTCGCCCCAGAACTCGACGCGCACGGGATGCTCGGCGGTGGGCGGGAAGACGTCGAGAATGCCGCCGCGCACCGCGAACTCACCGCGCCGGGCGACCATGTCGACCCGGGTGTAGGCCAGTTCGGCGAGCCGTGCGATGAGGCCGTCGAAATCCAGTTCGGCGCCGATCCGCAGGGTCACCGGGTCGATCTCGGCGAGATCGGGCGCCATCGGCTGCAGCAGCGAGCGCACCGTGGTCACCACCACCCGAAGCGGCGCGCCCAGATGCGCCTCATCGGGGCGGGCCAGTCGGCGCAGCAGCATCATCCGGGCCCCTACGGTGTCCACCCCGGGAGAGAGCCGCTCGTGCGGCAGCGTCTCCCAGGACGGGAACAGCGCCGCGGCGTCGCCGTACACCCCACGCAACTCCGCGGTCAGGTCGTCGGCTTCGCGGCCGGTCGCCGTCACCACCAACAGCGTCCCGTCGCGGCTGCGGTCGCCGCTCAAGCGCAGCTCGCTGTGCTCGCTGCGCTCGCCTGCGCCGCTCATGCGCAGCTCGCTGCGCTCGCCTGCGCCGCTCATGCGCAGCTCGCTGCGCTCGCCTGCGGTGGCGAATGCACACGCGACGAACAGCTGGGCACTGGCGGGACCCACCACCGCCAACTCGGCGGGATTCCGGATCGCGCGCTCGGCAAGTTCGGCGAAGTCCGGCGCAGTCAGCGCGGTGGCGACCAGCCCCGCCAGCGGCGTCTGGACATCGAGGCGCCCGCTCATGATGGGACCATCCTAGGCAGCGACGGCAAAAGGCTTGCGGCGGGCGGTGATTCGATGTGGACTACTCCCCCTGCAACCCGGGGTCGGCTTCCAGGCGGCTCAGGCCGTTCCACATCAGGTTCACCAGGTGCGCTGCCACGACCTCTTTCTTGGGCTCGCGGGCCTCGAGCCACCACTGCGCGGTCATCGACACCGAGCCCACCAACGCCTGCGCATACAGCGGCGCAAGTTCGGGATCCAGGCCGCGGCGGGCGAAGTCGCCGGCCAGGATCGAGGCCACCTGGCTGACGGCGTCGTTGAACAGGCTCGAGTAGGTGGTGGGTGCCAGCGAGGGCGGGGAGTCCCGAATCAGCACCCGGTAGCCGTCGGTGCGCTCGTCGATGTAGGTGAGCAGCGCCAGTGTCACCGCCTCCACCCGCGGCCGGTGCTGATTGTTGGTCAGCGACGCGGTGACGCCGTCGAGCAGAGCGGACATCTCACGGTCCACCACCACCGCATACAGGCCCTCCTTGCCGCCGAAATGCTCATAGACGACGGGCTTGGAGACGTTGGCGCGCTGGGCGATCTCCTCGATGGCGGTGCCGTCGTAGCCGCGCTCGGCGAACAAGGAACGGGCGATGTCGATCAGCTGATGCCGACGCTCGCTGGCAGTCATCCGCGCGCGCGGGGGGCGGGCTCGGCGGTCCGGTGTTGCCACGCCCGATTCTATCCCCGGGTCGCTGCGCTCCTGCCCTCCGGCCTTATCCCCCGGGTCGCTGCGCTCCTGCCCTCCGGCCTTATCCCCCGGGTCGCTGCGCTCCTGCCCTCCGGCCTTATCCCCCGGGTCGCTGCGCTCC
>JBAXUD010000375.1:0-3696 GCA_037129875.1 Mycobacteriaceae bacterium | reverse complement strand
GTGCGGCATGCACCATGTGGGTTCCGGAGTGCCCCTGGGTGGCGCCGCGGCGCCAGCCGGCGTCCACCGACGCGACGACCGTGTCGCCCTCGACGAACTCACCGGACTCGACGTTCACCCGGTGCACCCACAGCGTCTTGCCGATCTTCTGCACGTCGGTGACGGCGGCTTTGGCCGATTCGCCGGTGCCGGTTCCGCTGATCTGACCGGCGTCGGCGATCTGCCCGCCGGACTCGGCGTACAGCGGGGTGCGGTCCAGCACGATCTCGACGCGCTCGGCCGGCATGTCTTCGGAATGCACGCGCGAGCGGTGGGCCACCACGGGTACCCGCTTGCCGTCGACAAAAATGCCGAGAATCGTTGCCTGCGAGGCGAGTTCGTCGAATCCGGTGAACTCGGTGGGCCCCGCGTCGACGAGTTCACGGAACGCCGACAGGTCAGCATGCGCATGTTTGCGGGCAGCGGCGTCGGCCTTGGCGCGTCGCCGCTGCTCGGCCATGAGTTCGCGGAACCCGAGTTCGTCCACGGTCAGCCCGGCCTCGCCCGCCATCTCGAGAGTCAGCTCGATCGGGAACCCGTACGTGTCGTGCAGCGCGAACGCATCCGAACCGGTCAGCACCGACTTACCGGAGGACTTCGTCGCGGCCGCCGCCTCCTCGAACAGCTTCGAGCCCGACACCAGGGTGCGGTTGAAGGCGGTCTCCTCGGCGACCGCGATGCGATAGATCCGATCGAAGTCGGTGACCAGTTCGGGATAGGACGGCCCCGTCGAATCCCGCACCGTGCTCATCAGTTCGCCGATGATCGGGCGCTCGATGCCCAGCAGCTTGGCGGCACGGATGATCCGGCGCAGCAGTCGGCGCAGCACGTACCCGCGGCCCTCGTTGGACGGCGTGACGCCGTCACCGATGATGATCGCGGCAGTGCGGCTGTGGTCGGCGATCACCCGGTAGCGGACGTCGCTGGCTCGCGAGCCGTGATTTCCGTATGGAATGGGCGAGTATTCGGCCGCCTTGTCGATGACCGGGCGCAGCAGGTCGGTCTCATAGACGTTGTCCACGCCCTGCAGCAGGCAGGCGATGCGTTCCACACCCATACCGGTGTCGATGTTCTTGCGGGGCAGCGGGCCGAGGATCTCGAAATCGTTTTTGCTGGTGCCGTCGCCGCGCTCGTTCTGCATGAAGACGAGATTCCAGATCTCGATGTAGCGGTCCTCGTTGGCAACTGGTCCACCCTCGATGCCGTAGTCCGGCCCTCGGTCGTAGTAGATCTCCGAGCAGGGGCCGCACGGGCCGGGTATGCCCATCGACCAGTAGTTGTCGGCCATTCCGCGGCGCTGAATGCGCTCGGGCGGCAGGCCGGCGACCTCCTGCCACAACTCGACAGCCTCGTCGTCATCGTAAAAGACTGTGGCCCAAAGCCTTACGGGGTCAAACCCGTAACCGCCCTCTTCGACCGGGTTGGTCAGCAGGGTCCAGGCCAGTTCGATGGCCCGGCGCTTGAAGTAGTCGCCGAAGGAGAAGTTGCCCGCCATCTGGAAGAAGGTGTTGTGGCGGGTGGTGATGCCGACCTCGTCGATATCCGGGGTCCGGATGCATTTCTGGATGCTGGTGGCGCATGCGTACGGCGGGGTGCGCTGCCCGAGGAAGTAGGGGACGAACTGGACCATGCCCGCGTTGACGAACAGCAGGTTCGGGTCATCCAGGATCACCGACGCGCTGGGCACCTCGGTATGGCCGGCATTGACGAAGTGATCCAGGAACCGCTTCCTGATCTCATGGGTCTGCACGGGTGGGCTGTCCTTGGATGTCCTGGTGCTGCTGGGCTGCTCGGCGTGTTCCACCAGAGCTTCGACCGCATCACCTTACCGGTTCGGTTCCGGCCCGCATCGGACCAGCAACGCGCGATAATGACCGAATATCCGCCGACGCAGGGTCGGTGATGGCGTGGAGGTGGTGCGGGGTGACGCCGGAACAACTGATGGCAGAAGCTTGCCGGCTTGCCGAGGAGTCGGTTGTCAACGGCTGGGGCGGCCCGTTCGGGGCGGTGATCGTCAAAGGCGGTGAGATCGTCGCCCGCGGTCAGAACCGGGTCCTGTTGACCGGGGACATCACCGCCCACGCCGAGGTCGAGACGATCCGTAAGGCCTGTGCCGAGCTCATTCCGGAGGCGCCGTCGATTTCCGTCGACCACGTCAATGAATCCCTACTCGAGTTGGTTCCGCGGCCGGAAGGATCACCGGACAAGGTGCCGCAGCGCGCAAAGATGCTGATGGGCCATGAGATTTACATCAGTGCGGCACCGTGCCCCATGTGTATGAGCGCCATTTACTGGGCGCGTCTCGATGCGGTCCATTTCGCCAACGACCTCGCTGCGACCAGCCGAATCGGGTTCGACGACGAATTCCAGTACCAGGACTTCGCCAGGCCCTACAGCCAGCGGAAGATTCGTATCGAGCAGTTCCGGCCCGACCTGGCCAAGAGCGCCTACGACGCGTGGGAGTCCCGGCCGAACCGGCACTACTACTGATCGGTCCCGGAACTACTGATCGGTCGCGGGGCTACCGCTGTCGAACCACGGACCCCGTCGGAGGGCGTCGCTGGCGACCCGCCACGGACCGCGCCGTTCGTCGCGGCCGACGTCCCCCAGCATCATGCTCTGGTCGCTATCCACGATGCCCGCGAGCATTTCCGCCGTCGCCGGAGCGATCGGCAGGGCCCGTCCCGTCGCCGCACGCAGAGCGGACAGTACGGCGGGGGGCGACTGGACATGAGGTAATTCCGCCATGCCTTTGATGCCGTAGGAGATACCGGGCTCCGGCTCTTCGATGAAGCGCGTGTTGATGACAGGCACGTCCACCGATGTCGGGATCAGGTACGTCGAGAAGTCTGTGTTGAGCAGGTGACCACCCTCGGCCTGCAGGTTCTCCATCAGGGCCAACCCCATCCCCATCACCGAGCCTCCGCAGATCTGCCCGTGCGCGGCAATCGGGTTCACGACGCGGCCGACGTCCTGGGCGACATCCATCTGAACGACCTTGACCAGTCCCAATTCCGCATCCACGTCGACAACGCAGCGGTTGGCGGAGAAATCCAGGGTGACGTGCATCGGGTCGGGGTTGTCCCGCTCATCGAGGGGCCGGGTGGGCCGTTGGTCGAACCGTTCGGTCGCACGGAACACCAGCCCCATGCCCGCTTGGTCGACGGACATCAGCCGGCGTCCGGTCCGGTCGACGACGTAGTCCTGCTGGATGTCGAGATCAGTCGGGTCCACCCCGTACTCGCGGCCGTAGAACCGCAGGAACTGGGCCTTGACGGCTGCGGCAGCCCGGTCGACGGCGGGCCCGGAGGTCATGGTCTGTTGCTGGCCGTCGGTCGTGGCCGCCGGGGCCATGTCCGTCGCCACCCCGCCGATACGAATCTTTGTCACTCCGAGGGTGGATTGCGCGATCTGGACGGCGGCGTTGACGAACCCCTGACCGACTTCCGCTGCAGCACATTCGATCACCGCCTCACCATCGCGCAGGCAGACCATCGCGGTGGAGTGCACCGGCGCCCCCTCGGACAGGCAGACGTTCTTGGCTGCTGCCGAGAAACCCACCGCGCGCCGGACGTACTCGGGGCGAGCGGGGCTGGCGACTCCGCCGGGACGGTCGACCGGGTGCCCGGCCACGCGCTCATCGGGCAGAGGCATCCC
>JBAXUD010000374.1:0-3697 GCA_037129875.1 Mycobacteriaceae bacterium | reverse complement strand
GATCGCCACCGCCGACTGCCACGAACACAGTGGAGTAGAGCTTGTCGGAAATGAATCGGAACTTATCGTCGAATGCGACAAACCCGAAGGTGGCGGCTGGATCACCATCTGCGAGATCGATCAGACGGTCCTGCAACCCTCGACAGAGGGTCGACTTTCCGCATGAACTCGGCCCGTTGACGAGAATCACGACGGGGGCCGCGGCGGTATCTGTTCCCATTGAGCACCTCTCGGTAAGTCACAACAATTCCCACGGGTGAGGGCACGCGGGAGGTTTAGTACGCACGCCGGTATCGGGCTGCGTTTTCCTCGTCGCTTTCCGCTGCCGCGAGGGATTGCTCCGTCCGCTTCACGTCGAGATAGGACTCGCGCATCGTGTCAGGAAGCCAGCCGACGGCCCGTTCGTCGGAGAGAAAGACCTCTATAGCCTCCGGGAGGGTTGCCGGCAGTGTGACGATCCCCATCGCTGACCGCTCGTCGTCACTTAAGTCCGCGGGGTCGGTCACACAGGCAGGCGGCAATTCCAGTCCGGCACGTAACCCCTCAAGCCCAGCACGCACCAGGGCGCCGAGAACGAGGTAGGGGCTGGCCGTCGCATCCGGCGGTCTCAACTCGAGATTGAATCCGCGCGCCCGCGCCGCCGGGTCGCCGGCAGTCGATGGACAGATTCGGATTGCCGCTTCTCGATTCTGGACTCCGAAAGAGGCATAGCCACAACTCCAGTGATGGGGGCCGAGGCGGTAGTACGACACCGGGCTCGGCGCTACCAGGGCACACATCGCCGGCATGTGTCGCACGACTCCGGCGATGAAGGATCTAGCGAGCGAGCTTGCCCCTGTTTCGTGGGTGGGATCGTACGTCGCATTGGTCCCGTCGGGGCTGACGAAGCTGAAGTGCACATGGGCACCGCTGCCAGGACCGTCAAGGAACGGCTTGGGTGAAAAGGATGCGTGCAGGCCCAAGCGGCGGGCACACTCGCGGATGACCTCCCGAGTCGCGATCGCGTTGTCCCCGGCCGCCAACCCGGTGGCCGGAGAGACCGTGACTTCGTACTGGGAATAGCCGTACTCGGGCTCAACGGTCTCGGGCCCGAGACCGGCGACCGTCAGCGCATGGGCAATGTCGTGGGTGAGCTGGGCCTGTTCTCTCATCGCTGCCAGGGAGAAGGGGGGTGCCACCTCACTTCGAGGCACGAGTGAAAACTCATGCTCGAATGCGGCCAGGAGGTCCACTCCCGCTTCGGCCCGGAGATCGTCGAGCGCTTTCCTCAAGAACCCACGTGCGCAGCAATCCCACAATTCGCCGTCAGGAGTCCGGGAATCGCACATCACAAAGTCGAGGGCGGGGGCGTCCGGCCAGATATCGACAGTCACCCGCGACGCCTGGTCGGGTACTTGACGAACTTCAAGCATGGGACCCCAGGGATTCGGGGCCAGGTCGGCAAACGGCGTGAGTGCCTGGCCGGCAACGGCCCAGCCAAGCCCGGTCTCCAGACGTTGAGCGTATTGACTTGCCGGGACCGCTCGACAGCGGGTGATCCCCACATAATCACTCCACGCCAACATGACTATTGCGTCGTCACGCATCCGAATCCTCCAAATCGGCTGCGGCGCAACCTGAGTCGCATGGACCACTACACCCGCGGTGGGATCGGGACCGTGATGGCGTCGTATCTGAGCCGACGATCCGCGTCGGGAGAGTCGAAGGTGACGTCGTACAAGTTCCAGCTGGAGTTGCCCAAGGTGACGAAGAAATCACCGGTCACTGCCTTGACCGGAGCGCTCGACTCGATGAACACCTCCTCGCCGGGCTTGGCTGTAACGGCGATCGACTGGCTGAAGGTGTAGGTGCTGGTCCACGTCTGACTGCCTTCCGCGGTGACCGAAACCTCGACGATTTTGAAGATGCTGCCCTTAACGGTCGAACTGAGCTTCAGGCTGGTCGCCGTCGATTGGGTGTTGGTCACGGTAATCGTGGTGGTCAAATTCGAGGTGGTGTTGTTGCGGACTGAATCCGAGGCCTGTTGGGGCAGCGACCAAGCCGTAGCGTCGAATGACCTTGGGACGAACGAGCACGTTGCCCGCCCAACGCTGCAGAACGCGTTGAGCACATCGGCCTGCTTCTGGCCCTGCCCGCTGGGCACGCTGATCACCGTGCCGGGCGGGTCGAGCAGGACCACCGTCCGTGTGCTGCCGGTATCGCAGTTCCCGGTGTTGCACTTCCATACCGACCCGAACGGCTGGGTCGCAACGGTGACGGAAAAAACACCTGAGGGCGCGGGTATCTGCGCTCCGCTAGCGTCGACCGGGGTGAAAGACGAAAACAAAAAATTGCTTTCAAAGGCGTATTGCGTCAGTACGATACTCGTGCTCTCGCCGGGTCGAAGGATGGTTCCGGCCGGGGGAACACTGACTACGCCCTTCCCCCCCTTGTCAGGAACCACCCTCTGATTGCTCGAGGTCAGGTTCGTGATGGTGAATGTCCTCGTGATCGCCGGCTTGGTGAGCACATCGTCCGGAGGTCCGCCGGGGCCGGGCGTCCCCCAGACCGACACGGAGGCTTGCGCAGGCCGCCACGACCCGGTCGGGTTGAGGATGTTGAATCCCGGCGAGTCGACGGCCACGGTGAAGCTGTCGTACTCGCTGAAATCCGTTCCTGGGGTGTAGGTGTAGGTGCCGTCGGGGCTGACCTCCACGGTGCCCAGCAGCGGATCGCTGGTCAGCGTGTAGCTCAACGGGCTGCCCTGCGGGCTGACCGCCCCGAGGGTGCCCAGAATCTGCCCGGTGGCCGTGGTCTTGATCTGCACCGGGTCGACGGTCGCGGGCTGGCTGAACAGCGTGCGCCGCACCAGAAGCAGTGCGCCCTGCAGCAGGTCACTGACCGGGTTGGCCGGTAGCGACGTCAACCAGTTCTGCGTGGCGTCGAGCACTCCGACGATCGCGGTATTGATATCCCACAGCACCCCGGACGGGGCGGCGGTCGCGGCGGGCGGAGCCGGCAGCGCGGCAACCGACGCAGGCGAAGCATCCACCGCGGGCGCCACCGCGACGGCGGCGGCCGGCGTCGCGACGGTCGCTACCGCGGCGTTGCCGGTTGGAGCGGTGGCGGCACTCGCACGTGGCGTGACGGGTGCCAGCGGCGTGACAGGTGCCAGCAGTCGGGACTGACGGCGGCTCGTCGAATTCGCCGGGCCCGCCGGGATCGCGACGACATTCGCCGCGGGGGCGGCCGCGGGGGCCGGGTTGTCGTTGATCGGCTCAGCCTCGACGGCCGGCAAAGCCTCGCGATCCGCCGGACTTGCGACGGCCGCAGACCGGGGCCCACGCCCCGCCGGGCTCACCGTGGCCGCAGACCTGGGCGCACGCTCCGCACGTGACGCCGACCTCGGCGAAGCCCCACCGCGGGCCGCTCGGGAGTTGGGGGCCGCCGACACCGACGCCGAATCCGTATCCGGACTGTCGGCCGACGCGACACCCATCGCCTGCGGACCCGCCAGGGACAACCCGAGCGCGAATGCTGCGGCACCTACCCGCACGGTGGTCTTGGTCTTGTTCATGAAGATCTCGTCCCCTCGCTTGGGCTTTCTCTGCTGCCGCGAGATTAAGTGACCGGCACCCCCCCAGGGATGAGTAAAATTACTCGATTACCTCCCCCGAACCCCGATAATCAAGCCATGCCCGCACGACGTGATCTAGTG
>JBAXUD010000373.1:0-3707 GCA_037129875.1 Mycobacteriaceae bacterium | reverse complement strand
GAGGAAGCCGACCACCTGATCCACAAGCCGAACCCGGCGCTGAAGTACCTCGGCATTCTGCTGTTCGCGTTCGTGGGCTTCGTTATCCTCTCGGGTGTCGCCTGGGTGACCCGCACGACGATCATTCACCACTTCGGTATCGATCTGTTCCCGATGTTCCCGAAGAAGTGAGGCAGCGATGACGGTGGACGACTCACCTGGCTTCTCCGAGAACGTTCTGGACTGGCTGCACGAGGGCTACCCGCACGGCGTGCCACCGAAGGACTACTTCCCACTGCTGGCTCTGCTGATGCGTTCGTTGGACGAGGACCAGGTCGTCAAGGCAGCTTCGACGGTGCTGCGAGACAGCGACTTCGACACCCCGGTGACCGAAGCCCAGATCCGTGAAGCCATCCGACAAGTCATCGCGAAAGAGCCCAACCCCGAGGAGATCAACCAGGTCGCCGGTCGGCTGGCGTCGGTGGGCTGGCCCCTGGAGTACGGCCGGTAGAACAGTCGGTAGAACGGCCGAAAAGCCTTCCGTCTCAGCGGCTGTCCCGGCGCAGGGGGTGATTCGCCGGCACCTGCACGAAGATCAGGGTTATCCCGTCGGGATCTTCGACGTGCATCTCGTGCAACGTCCAGGGCTCCTGACGCGCCTCGCGCGCGATGACGACACCGCGTTCGCGCAACTGGTCCTGGACGGCATAGACGTCACGCACCTGCAGCCACAGCGCGCCGGGAAAACTGCCGCTGGTACCCGCTGGTCTGCCGTGACCGGCTAGTTCGATCAGCGATTGTCCCGCGAAGAAGACTGTGCCGCCGGGATATTCGCGGGCGATGGCCAGCCCCAGGGCGTCGCGGTAGAAAGCCAGTGAACGTTGGTAGTCGGCGGGTCGCAGCAGCATCCGGCTGGCCAGAATCTCCATGCGTCTACCTCGACGGCTGCATGCGCTGGCGCTTGAGTACTGCGTTCAGCACTCCTGGGGCGATGACGTCGAGCGCTCGGGCGCTGACCCCGATCCGCGGCGCGATCCGCACCGGGCGGCGCTGGGCGGCGTCGATCATCCACTGCCCTGCCTCCCGGGGGCTCAACGCCGGCACGCCGTTGTAGGCCTTGGTGGGCACGATCATCGGGGTGGCGACCAAGGGGTAGTACAGCGTGGTCGAGTGCACGCCACTGCGCGCCCACTCGGTCTCGATGACTCGGCTCACCGCACTCAGGGCGGCCTTCGACGCGTTGTATACACCGAACAGCGGAGAAGCCTCGCTGAGCACACCCCACGTCGCCACGTTGATGATGTGACCGTCACCGCGTTCGATCATGCCCGGCGCCAGGCCGCGGATCAGTCGCAGCGGGGAGTAGTAGTTCAGGGTCATGGTCCGCTCGACGTCATGCCAGCGGTCCAGGGACTCGGCCAGCGGCCGGCGGATGGACCGCCCGGCATTGTTGACCAGGATGTCCACGCCGCCGAACCGCTGCTCGACGGTGTCGGCCAGGGCATCGACGGCGTCGAGATCGGTCAGATCGCACGGGATCGCGGTGGCCGTGCCGCCGGCCTCGGCGATTCGGGTGGCCAGCTCGTCGAGCAGGTCGGCGCGGCGGGCGACGACGATGACCTCCGCACCCTCGGCGGCGAACCGCTCCGCACCGGCCTCCCCGATGCCCGAGGAGGCTCCGGTGATCAGGACGCGTTTGCCGCCCAGCTTGATTCGCGTGCGAGCGGGCACATGCAAGGGCGGACGCATGCCGGCCATGGCGATCGCCTCGGTGAGCTTGCGGCGCAGAGGATTCACGGTCGGAAGTCTATCTGCGCTGTTTGCAGGACAATCCGCGGCCGACGCTCCCCGAGTAATCCGCTACAGAAAGTTGGCAGATCGACGGCTGGAGTACCCGGGGTCGCAACCTCGCCGAAACCCTTCGGGCCCAGTCTGGATACGTGCGCGTCGCAATAGTCGCCGAGTCATTCCTGCCCCACGTCAACGGTGTGTCCAATTCGGTGTTGCGAGTTCTCGAGCATCTGCGCCGAACCGGACACGAGACTCTCGTCATCGCCCCCGACAACCCGCATGGTCAGCCGTCTGCAGATCGCCTGCACGACGGAGTGCGGATACACCGGGTTCCGTCCCGGATGTTTCCCGCCGTGACCTCCCTGCCACTGGGTGTGCCACGGCCCGAGATGCTGCGCGTCCTGCGCGGATTCGACCCGCATGTCCTACATCTGGCATCGCCGGCACTGCTGGGCTACGGCGGCCTGCTCGCCGCACGCCGCCTCGGCATCCCGACCGTCGCGGTCTATCAGACCGATATCGCCGGATTCGCTCACAGTTACGGTGTGCCCTTTGCGGCCCCGGCAGCGTGGGCCTGGCTACGTCACCTGCACGGGCTGGCTGATCGAACGCTGGCGCCGTCGACGGCTGCCATCGACACGTTGCGGTCGAAAGGCGTTCCACGCGTGCACCATTGGGCGCGGGGCGTGGATTTCACCGGCTTCGCCCCGTCAGCGCGCAGTGAGGTACTACGTCGGCAATGGTCACCGGAAGGACGGCCCATTGTCGGCTTCGTCGGCCGCCTGGCGCCGGAGAAGCACGTGGAACGGCTGGCAGTGCTGGCCCGCCGCCACGATCTGCAGGTGGTGGTCGTCGGCGACGGCGTCGAGAAGCACAAGCTGGAAAAGCTTTTGCCTGCAGCGGTATTCACCGGCGCCCTCTACGGCCCGCAACTGGCCGCCGCATACGCCAGCATGGACGTCTTCGTTCACACCGGCGAGCATGAGACGTTCTGTCAGGCCGTCCAGGAGGCACTGGCTTCCGGGGTTCCGGTCGTCGCGCCTGACGCCGGCGGTCCCCGAGATCTTGTGGCGCCGTTCCGAACGGGTGTTCTGCTGCCATTGACGGACTTCGAATCCGGTCTGTCCCGATCGGTCGATCACTTGCTCGGTCAGCGTCCGCGGTACTCGCTTGCCGCCCGGCGAAGTGTGGTCAACCGCAGTTGGCCGCGGATCTGCGATCAACTCCTCGGCCACTACGACGCCGTGCGTGCGCCCAGTCGCCGACGGATCCACACCATGCGGAGTGCGTGAAGTCGCAAGCTAGAACGGCGTGCGGGTCAGCCAGTCATCCCAGACCGCGCGATCGCCGAATGCTTCCAGGCCGAGATCGGCCGCCTCGCCGCGGCGCACGATCGCCAGAAGCAGTGCCCGGGCCGGGCCCCGCAGGGCTGCGGTTGCCTTACCGTGTTCGTGGTCGACGACGATTCCATCCGGGTGGCCCAGAACGGTCCACTCGCCGACAGCGCCCGGACTGGTGTCGGTGGCGTGCAGGTGGAGTGACTGTCCCTCACCGAGCGGCCGGTCGGCGCCGGCGGCAACCCACTCGTTCGATCGGATTACGACCCGCTCCAGATACTCGGTGATGCCGTCGGCGGCGATGGCCGGGTCGATGTGGTAGGCGGCACCCAACGCCAGTGCGGCGTCGGCCCGGTGTACGGCGGTCTCGTGCAGTCGCCGCCTGATCCACCAGTGGGCGGGCCGCGGCCCGAGGAAGGTCCACACCGTGGTCTGTGCGCCGGACTCGTCGACGGCGTCGAGCAACGCGCGGATGCCGTTGTGCAGCCAGGCGATCTCGTTGTCCCGGCCGGCTGGCGGCTTGCCGTCCGCAACTGTCCGCGGGTCGATCGGAAGTAGGTAGCGCGGCGGACCCCGGGTTTTAACCCTGGGGGTGAGCGC
>JBAXUD010000372.1:0-3708 GCA_037129875.1 Mycobacteriaceae bacterium | reverse complement strand
TTGCTGGGCAAGAAGTGCTACTCGCTGCGGATCGCCTCGGTGATGGCCCGCGACGAGGGCTGGCTGGCCGAGCACATGCTGATCCTCAAGCTCATCTCCCCGGAGAACAAGGCCTACTACGTGGCCGCGGCGTTCCCGTCGGCCTGTGGCAAGACCAACCTCGCCATGATCCAGCCCACCATCCCCGGCTGGCGCGCCGAGACCCTCGGCGACGACATCGCCTGGATGCGATTCGGCAAGGACGGCCGGCTCTATGCGGTCAACCCGGAGTTCGGCTTCTTCGGGGTGGCTCCGGGCACAAACTGGAGCTCCAATCCCAACGCGATGAAGACCATCGCCGCCGGCAACACCGTCTTCACCAACGTGGCGCTGACCGACGACGGCGGCGTCTGGTGGGAGGGCCTGGAGGGCGAGCCGCAGCATCTCATCGACTGGTTGGGCAACGATTGGACGCCGGACTCCGATGAGCCCGCGGCGCACCCGAATTCGCGCTACTGCACCCCGATGGCCCAATGCCCGACGCTGGCGCCCGAGTGGGACGACCCGCAGGGTGTCCCGATCTCGGCGATTCTGTTCGGCGGCCGGCGCAAGACCACCGTCCCGCTGGTGACCCAGGCCCGTGACTGGCAGCACGGCGTGTTCATCGGCGCGACGCTGGGCAGTGAGAAGACCGCTGCCGCCGAAGGTCAGGTGGGCACCATCCGGCGCGACCCGATGGCCATGTTGCCGTTCGTCGGCTACAACGCCGGGGACTACTGCCAGCACTGGCTGGATCTGGGTAAGAACGCCGACGATTCCAAGCTGCCGAAGATCTTCTTCGTCAACTGGTTCCGTCGCGGCGGCGACGGCCGGTTCCTGTGGCCGGGATTCGGGGAGAACAGCCGGGTGCTGAAGTGGATCATCGAGCGCGTCGAGGGCAAGGCCGACGGGGTGTCCACCCCGATCGGCATCGTCCCGGGCGCCGGTGCCCTCGATGTGACCGGCTTGGATGTCGATCAGGCTGATGTCGCCGAGGCGTTGGCCGTCAATCCCGAGGAATGGCGCGAGGAACTGCCCCAGATCGAGGAGTGGTTCGCCTTCCTGGGCGAGAAACTGCCGACCGGCGTGAAAGACGAATTCGAAGCGCTCAAGCAGCGACTGGCCGACACTAAGTAGACGACGGGTCCGGCCCGGCACGTCGAAGCGACGGGAGCCAGCGGTGGATGTGACCCGACGTTCGCTATTCGGCCTTGCCGGTGTGGCGGCGGCCTCTGCGCTCGCAGGGTGCGCCTCGACGCTGAGGAGCGCCGCTCCGACGGTGACGGTGACGGTTCCGGCCGGAATGGTCATCACCACCGAGAGGTCCCGGCCCGACATCAACGATCCGGCGACGGCACTGGCCAAACTGCAGAAGGGCAATCGGCGATTCGTCGATGCCCAGATGCTGCATCCGGACCAGAACGGCGAAACGCGACAGCGACTCTCGGGTTCACAGCAGCCGTATGCGGTTCTGTTGAGTTGCTCGGACTCCCGGCTTCCTCCCGAGGTGATCTTCGACCAGGGCCTCGGGGACCTGTTCGTCGTGCGCGTCGCCGGGAACGTCGTCGATCGCGATGGAATGGGCAGCATCGAGTATGCGGTGGACCATCTCGGTACCCCGCTGGTCATGGTGCTCGGCCACCAGAACTGCGGGGCGGTGTCGGCGACCCTGGAAGCGTTGCAG
Organism: Mycobacteriaceae bacterium; assembly: GCA_037129875.1. Taxonomy (GTDB): domain Bacteria; phylum Actinomycetota; class Actinomycetes; order Mycobacteriales; family Mycobacteriaceae; genus Mycobacterium. The sequence goes on along the minus strand of JBAXUD010000372.1, from coordinate 2,006 downwards.
CCGCCGTACTCACCGCCGCACGGCGACATTGCGGCTCTGGTCGACGCCATCACACCGGCCGTGGGTGTTGCCAATGGCCGGCCAGGTGACCTGCTGGACAACACGATTCGGGCCAACGCCGAGCAGTCGCGCGACCAGATCATCCGCTCCTCCGAGTTGAAGAGGTCTCTCGATTCCGGTGCGCTGCAAGTCGTCGCCGCCTACTACAGCCTTGACACCGGACTGGTGACCGTCATCTCGTAGAGTCCTCAGACATGCAGATCCGCGATCATGCCGAGGCCACCCCGGACAAGCCGGCCGTCATCATGTATCCGTCCGGGAGGGTAGTCACCTTCGGCGAGATGGAAAAGCGCGCAAACCAATTGGCCCACCTCTTTCGTTCCCGCGGACTGCGCGAGGGCGACGCCGTGGCCATTCTCATGGAGAACAACGAGCACTATCACCCGGTGATGTGGGCGGCGCGGCGCTGCGGCCTGTACTACGTACCGATCAACACCCACCTCACCGCTGCCGAGGCCGCCTACATCGTCGAGAACAGCTCGGCGAAGGCGATAGTCGGGTCGGCGGTGATGGGCCCGGTGCTCGACCATCTCGCTGAATGTCTGCCCGGCGGGCTTCCGGGGCTTCGGCTCCTGGCGACAGAGCTTCCCGGCGTTTCCGCTGGCTGGTTGCCCTACCCGGAATGTGTTGGCGGGCAACCCGATACACCGATCGCCGACGAGGTCGAGGGCGACCTTCTGCAGTACTCCTCGGGAACCACCGGCCGCCCCAAGGGCATCAAACGCCCGCTGTCGCATCTCCCGCCGTCGCAGGCCCCCGCGATGATGGGCGCCCTCGTCGGGTTCTGGATGAACCCCGACGGGATCTACCTGAGCCCGGCACCGCTCTACCACACCGCCCCCTCGGTGTGGTCGATGACGATGCAGGCGGCCGGCATCCCGGTGGTGGTGATGGAGCGCTTCGACGCCGAGGGTGCCCTGGATGCCATCTCGCGCCACCGGGTGACCCACGGCCAGTTCGTTCCGGCGATGTTCACCCGGATGCTCAAACTCCCTGAGGCAGTGCGGGACTCCTATGATGTATCGAGCCTGCAGCGCGTCATGCACGCCGCTGCACCGTGCCCGGTGGAGATCAAGAAGCAGATGATCCAGTGGTGGGGACCGATCGTCGACGAGTACTACGCCTCCTCTGAAGCCATCGGTTCGACACTCATCACCGCCGAGGAATGGCTGTCTCACCCCGGTTCGGTGGGGCGGCCCATGGGAGGTGCGCTGCACATCGTCGGCGAAGAGGGAATTGAACTGCCCGCCGGGCAGCCGGGAGAGATCTATTTTGACACCGGCGCCAGATTCGAATACCTCAACGACGCCGAAAAGACAGCCGCTTCAAGGCATCATCGCGGCTGGCTGACGGTCGGCGACATCGGCTACCTGGATGAGGAGGGCTATCTGTACCTCACCGACCGGCGTCATCACATGATCATCTCCGGCGGAGTCAACATCTATCCGCAGGAGGCCGAGAACTTGCTCGTTACCCATCCGCAGGTGCTCGACGCCGCGGTGTTCGGCATTCCCGACGACGAGATGGGTCAATCGGTCAAGGGCGTGGTGCAACTCGTCGACCACGCCGAGGCGACCGACGAGTTGGCCGACGAACTGCTGACCTGGCTTCGTGAACGCCTGGCGCACTACAAGTGTCCGCGATCCCTATCCTTCACCGAACAGCTGCCGCGGACCGACACCGGCAAGCTCTACAAGCAGAGCCTGATCGCGGAGTACTCGGCGCCGTGACCGGGTGAAACCGCGGGGTCGCTATGGCAAGCTTCTGCATCATGAGCAACCCCTGGGGCACCCCGCCGCCCTTTGACCCGAACCAGCCGTTCGACCCGAACCGGCCGTTCGACCCGAACCAGCCGTCATTTCCGCCGCCGGATGCCGCTGCCCCGCCGGTCTACGGCTACCCGCCACCCGCTGACCCGTCCTACCCGGGTGCGGCCATGCCATATC
>JBAXUD010000371.1:0-3710 GCA_037129875.1 Mycobacteriaceae bacterium | reverse complement strand
AGAGCAAGGGCCTTCTAATCCCTAGGTCGCAGGTTCGATTCCTGCCGGGGGCGCAACAAAAAACCAGCTCAGGCTGGTTTTTTTGCGCTGGGCGTAACGAGAGTCCCGGAGCGGCGACCGTCTCCCACTGCCCGTTTTCGACTGTGCTGCTAGTTTGTGGAGGCGTGACTCGTGCTCACGAGGGTTCCGAGTTGTCTGAGGCCTTCGAAACCAGCGAACTGGCCCGTTCGCTGCTCCGCGCCAGCGCCGACGCACTGCTGGATCCTCATGTGCTCCTGGAAGCATCGAGGGATTCCGCCGGCGAGATCGTCGACTTTATCTACCGTGAAGTCAATCAGGCGACGTGTGACTACCTCGGGTTGTCCCGGGAGGAATTACTCGGTCGCGGGATAATCGGGACCACGCCAGGAGTCATGGGATCGGGGCTGTTCGCCGCCGGCAAACATTGTTTGGAAACCGGCGAACCGCTGATCCTCGACGAATACTCCTACGACAACGAGATCCTCTCCGACACGCGCCGCTACGACGTCAGGGCCACTCGAGCCACGCCAACGTCCGTCGCCGTCACCTGGCGAGACGTCACAGAACGATCCGAGACTGCACAACGCATTGCAAAATCAGAGGAGGATTACCGCCTGCTCGCCGAGAACGTCGGTGATGTGGTCTGCCGCCTGCGCGACGACACCATCGTCTGGGTCTCCAAATCCGTCGAGCACATTCTCGGCGCGCCGCCCGCCCACTGGATCGGCCGGAAGGCGGGCGATTTCGTCGCCGTCGAGGGTCAGGCCGATCATAGGGAGCACATAGACCAACTGGCCCACGGTGGATCTGTCACGGGCCGCGCCCGGGTGGTGGCCGCCGACGGGACTGAACACTGGGTTCATATGCTCGTCAAGCCGTTTATCAACTCCCAAGGCAATCCCGACGGTGCGTTGGCCTCCTTCCGGCTGATCGACGACGAGGTTGCCTCCGAGATGATGCTCGCGGAAGCCCGCCATCAGCAGGAGAAGGCCAATGCGCGGTACCGCAGACTGATGGACAACTCGGGGATCTCCATGGGCCTGCTCGCCCCCGACGGTCGGTTCGAAGTGGTCAACGATGCGATGTGCGACTTCTTCGGCTACGACGCCGACACTCTCTCCACGAAGTCCTGGCAGGAGTTGACCGCCCCGGACTACTTGGCAGCTGAACTCCAAAAAGTCGAAGACGTACTGGCGGGACGCCGTGAGTCCTACCGGATGGCCAAGCAATACATCCATGCCGAAGGCCACCTCATTTGGGGTGATTTGTCGGTGAGCTGTCTGCGCAAGCCCAACGGCGAGGTGGAGAACTTCGTCAGCCAGATCATCGACATCACGGCGGAAGTGGAAGCGCGGCGGCAGCTGGCCCTGCGGGACGAACAGAACCGCCTTCTCGCGCAACGTCTCCAGGCCCAAGCCGACCATCTCACGTCGGAACTACGCAGTGCCGCAGCCTACGTCGCGTCGATCCTGCCGGGTGACCTGGAAGGGCCGGTGCAGGTGTCCTCCCGCTATCTGCCGTCCCGGGCGCTGGCTGGCGACTGTTTCGACTACCGATGGGTCGATGACGACCACCTCATCGTCTACCTGATCGACGTCTCCGGGCACGGTATCGAACCCGCTTTGCTGTCGATTTCGGTACACAACATGTTGCGCTCCCGCTCGCTGCCCCTGGAGACAGTACTGGCCCCCGACCAGCTGCTGTCCGAGCTGAACCGACTGTTCCAGATGGGCCAACATAGTGACCACTACTTCACGATGTGGTTCGGGGTCTACGAGGTGTCCAGCCGCACGCTCCGCTATGCCAGCGCGGGGACCCCACCGGCATTGGCGTTCAGTTCCGAGACCGCAACGGCAGTCGCAATGGCGGAGTTGTCCTCGACTTCGAAACCAATCGGGATGTTCGAGGACACCACGTTTAAAACGCGCAGTTACCCCGTGCCGCCAGGTTGTCGGATCCTCCTCTTCAGCGACGGCGCCTATGAGCTTCCCCTCGACGACGGTCGGCAACTGTCCCTCGGGGATTTCAAGAACATGCTCCACCGGCTGGCCGGCTCTCTCGACACGTCCCTTGACGACCTCGTCGAAGAACTGCGGAGTCTCACACCTTCAGGCACCTTCGAGGACGACTGCTCACTTGTCCAGTTGGTGTTCGACTGATGGCAGGCGCATAAGAGCTACAGCCGCACGAAGTCAGGACGATTCCTCCGATGGCGGATTCGCTGGGGTGCGCCGCGACTCCCTGCGCCGCCCGCTGATGACGATCCCGGCGGCGCCTCCGGCGGCCGCAGCGAGGGCACAGACAGCAATCCACCACTTGGTCGAGTGTCCATTCGCCGCCTTAATGCCCTGCCCCGCGTCCATGCCCTGCCCCGCGTCCGATATCACCGGTCCGCCCACACTCGGCGGTGTCCGCCCCATGACGGATGCCGGAGGACGCTCGGGGAAGGCGACCATCGCGTTGCCTCGCAGCTGCGACCACCGGGTGGGGTCGCTGTGCAACCAGCGCAGCAATTCGTCGAGTTGAGCAGGGGCTCCGGTGGACGTGGCGATCAGCAGTGAACGTTTCCCGTCGAACACCGTCTGCAGCGACCCGAAGCGGACCGCCGGATCGAGCGTCAATGTTGTCTGAGGATCACCGGGGTCCGGCCCTTCCACAGTGATCAGGCCACCGTCGGCGCGGACCGGCAGCGTGATCGACTGGTCGGTCCAGCCGTCGGCGCTGACGATGACCGCCGGATCACCACCGGCGAGGGCTTTCTCGACAGATGTCACTTCGGTCCGGAGTGGCATGACGCTCAGTCGCTGCAGTCCGGCGGCGAGTTCGACGGCCCGCACCGTATCGGCGAAGCTGTCGGCAGCGATACCGACCGACATATTGGGCATGAGCGCCTGCGGCAGCGAGCCGAAGCCGGCCGGTATGGGCGGTAGCGCGGGAGTGCCGTCGACCACCGTGTTGCCGTTTATGGTCAGGGTCGCCGGCCAGTATTCGTTGCAGCGTCCGACGTTTCCGGTGGTACCCATCGACACCAGTACGCTGGTGTAACGCTGAAGCAGCCGATCGGGGACGCTCACCCACCGGTCGATGACACCGCTCGCTTCAGGTGCCCAGGTGTCGAGCACCTCGTCATTCACGCGGACCGAGAGCTGGCTGCCGAATGTGTTCGGCAAAGGCGTGTAAGAGCCCATCAGGTGCAGCCGGTAACCCTGGACGGAATGGCCGAACCTGGTCTGGTCCAACCCGATGCTCACCTGCGGGGCGACACCCGACCCCGTCAGTGACTGCTGGCCCAGCTGAGCGAGGGTGGCGGAGTTGCCGGGGAATATCACCTGGTTGCGCGGCGGTCCCGCAACAGCTCTGCGGCCGACCGCCATGCCGATAGAGCTGTCGGTGAGAAACCGCACCTGGTCGACGAGCTTGTCGGCCGGGCCGGTGATGAGCAGTTGCGGGACACCGCCGGAACCCTCGATGGCGAGTCCGGCATCGCCACCCTCCTTGATGACGAACTGACGCTCCATCGGCAGCGACGGCGCATCGATAGCGGTCGCACCGTCAGCGAGGGGGACGACGAGTACCTCGGGGGACTGAGCGCGGTACCGGGTGACCAACGTGGTGGCGAGCTGAACCGCCGCATCGGATTCGGCCTGTGACGGCTTGCCCGGCACCGCGATGGTCAGTTTGCGGGCAAT
>JBAXUD010000370.1:0-3717 GCA_037129875.1 Mycobacteriaceae bacterium | reverse complement strand
GGGCGCCACACCGACCACAACCCGGCCACCAGCAGCGGTGCACCGTCGGGCCGGTAGAAGTAGAACGGCGTCTTGGGTCCCCGTTTTGGGTTGGCCCCGTTGTCACCTGCGGTGCGTTTCCACTCGTAGTAGCCGTCCATGGGGATCAGGCAGCGCTTGTGCTGGGCGGCCGAGCGGTAGGCCGGCGAGGTGGTCACGGTCTCGGCGCGGGCGTTGATCAGTTGCGGCCCTTTGACCGGTAGCCCGCCGTCAGGGCCGGGCTTGGCCCACGGCGGCAGCAGGCCCCAGCGCATCAGCCGGATGCGCCGCGTCGCCCGGTCGTCGCCCCCAATCCCGGGTCGCTGCGCTCCTGCCCGCCGGTCGGGCTCGTCATGGCGAGCGACGACGGCGAGGATGTCGGTGGTGGGGGCGACGTTGTAGTTCGGCGGCCGCAGGCCGGCGTCGCCGGTCTCGTCGAGGGCGTGGATCTCCTCGGCCAGCCGGGCCGGATCGGTGGTGATCGCGAAACGTCCGCACATACCTACATCGTTACCTCACCGCCCACCCCACAGGGCAGGATGGAGCACCGTGAGCACCGAGTTGTGGACGGCCCCGTACGCGTCGGCTCCGGTCCACGCCGACGTCACGGTGCCGGGTTCGAAGTCGATGACCAACCGCGCGCTGATCCTGGCGGCGCTGGCCGCCGCACAGGGCGCGGGCTCCTCGCGGATTCTCGGCGCGCTGCGCAGTCGCGACACCGACCTGATGATCGGTGCGCTGAAGACCCTGGGCTTCGAGGTCGACGGCGACGGCGACGACCTGACCATCGGCGGTTCACTGCAGCCGGCCGCCCCGGCGGGCAGGAGCGCAGCGACTCGGGGAATGGACCAGGCCCGCATCGACTGCGGCCTGGCCGGCACGGTGCTGCGGTTCGTACCGCCACTGGCGGCGCTGGGCACCGCGTCGGTTCTCTTCGACGGCGACGAGCAGGCCCGCGCACGGCCGATCGCTCCCCTGCTCGACGGACTGCGCGGCCTCGGTGTGCAGATCGAGGGCAGTCCAGACGGCGGGGGCCTGCCGTTCACGGTTCATGGCCGCGGCGCGGTGGCCGGTGGCCCGGTTCGCATCGACGCATCGGCATCCTCGCAGTTCGTCTCCGGGCTGCTGCTGTGCGGGGCGGCGTTTGACGACGGACTGACCGTCGTGCACACCGGTGAGACGGTGCCGTCGGCCCCGCACATCGCGATGACCGCCGCGATGCTCGCCGAGGCCGGGGTCGACGTCGACGCCACCACCGCCAATCAGTGGCGGGTGGCGCCCGGGCCGGTGCGCGCACACGACTGGGCGATCGAACCGGACCTGTCCAACGCGGTGCCGTTCGCCGCCGCGGCAACCGTGACCGGTGGCACGGTGCGGATCACCGCCTGGCCGACCATCAGCGTCCAGCCGGCGCCGATCATCCTGTCGATCCTGCGGCTGCTCGGATGCACTGTCGTTCATGAGGATTCGGGTCTGACGGTCACCGGGCCGCAGCGCTACGGCGGCTTCGACATGGACCTGCGGGAAGTCGGCGAACTCGCGCCGTCGGTCGCCGCGCTGGCGGCGCTGGCACAACCGGGCTCAGTCTCGCGGCTCACCGGTATCGCGCACCTGCGCGGCCACGAGACCGACCGGCTGGCCGCGCTGAGCACCGAGATCAACCGGCTGGGCGGCGACTGCGTCGAGACACCCGACGGCCTGGTGATCACGGCGGCGCCGCTGCACGCCGGCGTCTGGCACTCCTATGCCGACCACCGGATGGCCACCGCCGGGGCGATCATCGGACTGCGGGTGCCCGGTGTCGCGGTGCAGGACATCGCCACCACCGCCAAGACGTTGCCGGACTTCCCCGGGTTGTGGGCCGCCATGCTGGCGGGACGGTAGTTGAACGTCCGGCGCAGCACCGACTACGACGAGTCCGACGTCCATGTCCGGGCCGGCCGCGGATCCCGGCCGCGCACCAAGACCCGTCCCGAGCACGCCGACGCCGAGGCGGCGATGGTGGTGACGGTGGATCGAGGCCGCTGGGGCTGCGTGCTCGGCGGCGACCCGAGCCGGCCGGTGACTGCGATGCGGGCCCGGGAACTGGGGCGCACCCCGATCGCCGTCGGCGACGAGGTGGAGGTGGTGGGCGACCTGTCCGGCCGCCCGGACAGCCTGGCGCGGATCGTCCGCCGCGGCGAGCGCCGAACGGTGTTGCGCCGCACCGCCGATGACACCGACCCGACCGAACGGGTGGTGGTGGCCAACGCCGACCAGATGATGGTGGTCATCGCACTGGCCGACCCGCCGCCGCGAACCGGCCTGGTGGACCGGGCGCTGATCGCCGCCTACACCGGCGGGCTCCGGCCGATCCTGTGCCTGACCAAGACCGACCTGGCGCCCGCGGCCCCCTTCGCCGAACAATTCGCCGACCTCGATCTCACCGTGGTGGTCGCCGGGCGCGACGAACCGCTCGAGCCGGTCGAGGAGTTGCTGACCGGTCACGTCACCGTCCTGCTGGGCCATTCCGGCGTCGGCAAGTCGACACTGGTGAATCGGCTTGTGCCCGAAGCGGACCGGGCGATCGGCACGGTATCCGGCGTCGGCAAGGGACGGCACACCTCGACCCAGTCACTGGCTCTGCCACTGCGCGGCGGCGGCTGGGTGGTCGACACTCCGGGGATCCGGTCGTTCGGCCTGGCCCACATCCGCCCCGACGACGTGGTGACGGCCTTCTCCGACCTCGCCGACGCGGTGCGCGACTGCTCACGCGGGTGCGGGCACCTCGGCCCGCCCGCCGACCCGGAGTGCGCACTGGACGCCCTGACCGGGGCTGCCGCGCGGCGGGTGGCGGCGGCCCGGCGCCTGCTGTCCGCGCTCGCGGAGTCCAGCGGATACTAGGTACACCGACCGGATAAGGAGCATTGATGAGCACAGGCGTCGGGAATGTCCCGGTGATCACCCTCAATGACGGCAACCACATTCCTCAACTGGGGTTCGGCGTGTTCATGGTGGACCCTGCGGAGACGGCCGCGGCGGTCCGCAGCGCCCTGGAAACCGGCTACCGCCACATCGACACCGCCCAGATGTACGGCAATGACAAGGGCGTGGGCGAAGGCATCCGCGAGGCCGGGCTGGACCGGGCGCAGGTGTTCATCACCAGCAAGCTCAACAACGGCTTCCACCGTCCCGACGATGCGCGCCGCGCCTTCGAGGAGACGCTGCGCGAACTCGGCACCGACTACGTCGACCTGTTCCTGATCCACTGGCCGCTGCCCACGTTGTACGACGGCGACTTCGTCTCCACCTGGAAGACGTTGGAGGATTTCAAGGCCGACGGGCGCGCCCGCAGCATCGGGGTGTCGAACTTCGGAATCCATCACCTGCAGGAACTGGCCCGCGACACCGCCATCACGCCCGCGGTGAACCAGATCGAGGTGCATCCCTACTTCACCAACGACGAGGTGCGCGCCTACGGGATGGAGCACAACATCGCCACCGAAGGCTGGTCACCGATCGCACGCGGCAAGGTGCTCGGCGACCCGGTGGTGATCCGCATCGCCAAGGCCTACGGGGTGCATCCGGCACAGGTGGTGCTGCGCTGGCACATCGAACGCGGCGACATCGTCTTCCCGAAATCGGTTCACCCGCAACGGATGAAGGACAACTTCGAGATCTTCGACTTCGACCTCGGCGACGAGGAGATCGAGGCGCTGA
>JBAXUD010000037.1:0-14443 GCA_037129875.1 Mycobacteriaceae bacterium | reverse complement strand
TGCGGGCCGGCCAATCGCCGACGTGAGCACCAACCAAGGCTCGCTGTGGGGCGGCCGGTTCGAGGGCGGCCCGGCGGATGCCCTTGCGGCACTGAGCAAGTCGACCCATTTCGACTGGGTGCTGGCACCCTACGACGTAGCGGCCTCGAAGGCGCACGCGCGGGTGCTGCACGCCGCCGGGTTACTCACCGGCGAACAGCGAGACGGCCTGCTGGCCGGACTGGACAGCCTCGGCAGCGACGTCGCAGACGGCAGCTTCACCGCGCTGGTCACCGATGAGGACGTGCACGGCGCGCTGGAGCGCGGGCTGATCGATCGGGTGGGCGCGGATCTCGGTGGGCGCCTGCGCGCGGGAAGGTCCCGCAATGACCAGGTGGCCACCCTGTTCAGGATGTGGCTGCGCGAGGCGATGCGGCGCGTCGGCGAGGGTGCACTCGAGGTGGTCGGTGCGCTGGCCGCTCAGGCAACGGCCCACCCGACCGCGATAATGCCCGGAAAGACCCACCTGCAGGCCGCGCAGCCGGTGCTGCTGGCCCACCATCTGTTGGCGCACGCCCACCCGCTGCTGCGGGACGTCGACCGGATCCTGGACTTCGACAAGCGGGCTGCGGTGTCGCCCTACGGATCCGGGGCGCTGGCCGGCTCCTCGCTCGGCCTTGATCCAGACGCCATCGCCGCCGAGTTGGGTTTCGATGCGGCGGCGGACAATTCGATCGATGCCACCGCGGCGCGGGACTTCGCCGCCGAGGCGGCCTTCGTTCTCGCCATGATCGCCGTCGACCTGTCGAGGCTGGCCGAGGACATCATCATCTGGAGCACAACGGAATTCGGATACATCAGCCTGCACGACTCCTGGTCGACCGGCAGCTCGATCATGCCGCAGAAGAAGAATCCCGACATCGCCGAGCTTGCTCGCGGCAAGTCCGGCCGGCTGATCGGCAACCTGGCCGGGCTGCTGGCCACCCTCAAGGCGCAGCCGCTCGCCTATAACCGCGATCTGCAGGAAGACAAGGAGCCGGTGTTCGATTCGGTGGCGCAGCTGGAGCTGCTGCTGCCGGCGATGGCAGGGCTGGTCGCGACGCTGCGCTTCCACGTCGACCGGATGGCCGAGCTCGCCCCGGCCGGGTACACCCTGGCCACCGACATCGCCGAATGGCTGGTGCGCCGCGGCGTGCCGTTCCGGGTGGCCCACGAGGCGGCGGGTGCTGCGGTGCGCACGGCCGAGAAGCGGGGGGTGGGTCTTGACGAACTCACCGACGACGAGCTCGCCCGGATCAGCACCGACCTGACGCCAGAGGTCCGCGACGTGCTGACGGTGGAGGGTTCGGTGCGGGCACGCAACGCCCACGGCGGCACGGCCCCCGAGCAGGTGGCCGCTCAGTTGGCGACCGTGCGCGAGACGGTGACAGGACTGAGGCAAAGACTGCGGCGATGACCAAAGGCTGGGGGTACGAGCTTTTCGGCCAGCGGCAATTCCGCAACGTCTGGACGGCCAACCTCGTTTTCAACCTGGGCCTGGCGATGCTGAGCCTGGGCGCCGCCTGGACCATGACCTCACTGACCGAGAGCACGGTCCTGGTGAGCATGGTGCAGACAGTGTCGAGCCTGCCCTTCGTCCTCTTCGCCATTCCACTGGGCGTTGCGACGGACGCGGTGGGTCACCGCACCATGATGATCGCCTCGCAGATCTGGATGCTGGCGATGACTGGCCTGCTCGGTGTCGTCGCTTTGCCCGGAGGGGGCGACCTCACCCCGAAGTGGTTGTTGGTCGTGGTGTTCCTGGTCGGTATCGGAGTGGTGGTCCAGCAGTCGTCCTGGAAGCCGTTCCTGTACGAGTTGGTTCCCAAAGACAAAGTGGTCGACGCTCTTTCATTCAACTCGCTGAGCAGCGACATCGGCCGCGCCACCGGACCTGTCGTCGGCGGCTACCTGATGGGGTCCTTCGGAATCCCCGTGGTGCTCTTCACCAGCGCGGCTTCACACCTGTTCATGATCACCGTGTTGAAGACCATCCCGAACAGACGCTGCGCCGATCCCGGCGACGTCGGCCAGGCTGACGCGCCCGGGTCGCTACGCCAGGCATGGAGCCTGGTGCGGCGATCCCCGCGACTGTACGGACCGATCATCCGCACCGCTGTGGTCATGGTCACCGGCGGCACCTTGCTGGGCCTGCTGCCCTTGGAGGCCAAGGAGAACATCCAGACCGGCCCGATCGGTTACGGCGGGCTGCTGGCTGCACTGGCCATCGGTTCCGCAGTGGGGGCGGTGCTGACACCGATTCTGCGGCGCCACGTTCGCCTGAACCTGCTCTCGGGCGGTGCCGTGGCCATGCTGTCCCTCGCGGTGATCGGGATCAGTCAGTGGGACAGCATGGCATTGGACGCTGCCTTCCTGCTGTTCTACGGATGCGGGTGGAGCATCGTCAGCATCACTCACCTGTCGGCGGTACAGATAGCCTCGCCGGAGACCATGCGAGGACTGATCACGGCGATCTACGCGCTCGCAGTTCAAGGTTCGATGGCGGCCGGGAGTCTCGCTTTCGGTGTGTTCGCTGCGCACATCGGGGTCAGCGGGAGCCTCCTGGCGGCCGGGCTCTTCGCGATGAGTGGACTCCTGTTGGTTCGCCGTCTGCCGCTGCGCGACTAAGCGCCGCTCACGCTCGGCGAGGACTAGTCGGCAGCTTCGGCGCTTTCGGAAAGCTCCAGCCATCGGTTCTCGGTGGCAACCAGTTCGGCCTCCAACGTACGTAATTCGGCTGTCAGCCTGCCGATGCCGACATGGTCGGACTGATCGTGCTCGGCCAATTCGACGTGTTTGGCGTCGACCTTCCCGGCCAGCTTGGCCAGCGCGCGGTCCAGAGCCGAGATCTCCTTTTGCACACTCCGCAATTGCGCACCGGACAGCGCTGCGGTGGGCTGAGTCGGCGCCCTCCTGGTATCCCGCACCGACTCTTTCTTCTCCGCTATCCGCAGGTACTCGTCCACCCCGCCGGGCAGGTGGCGCAGGTGGCCGTCGAGGATGGCGTACTGCTGGTCGGTGACCCGCTCCAGCAGGTACCGGTCATGGGAGACGACGATCAGCGTGCCGGGCCACGAGTCGAGCAGATCCTCGGTGGCCGAGAGCATTTCGATGTCGACGTCGTTGCTCGGCTCGTCGAGCACCAGCACATTCGGTTCCTCAAGCAGGATGAGCATCAGCTGCAGTCGCCGGCGCTGGCCGCCGGACAGATCGGCCACCCGCGCGGACAACTGGTCTCGGCGAAATCCCAAGCGCTCCAACAACTGTGCCGGGGTGAGTTCCTTGCCGTCGACCACATAGCCGGCCGGGAGCCGGCCGATCACCTCGCGAACCAGGTCGTTCTCCAGGTCGGCGAGCTGACTGCCCTGCTGGTCCAGCATCGCCAGCCGAACGCTCTTGCCCCGCTTCACCCGGCCGCTGTCCGGGGCGATGGCGCCGGCGATGACACCGAGCAGGGTGGACTTGCCGGCCCCGTTGGCGCCGACGATCCCGGTGCGCTCACCCGGTGCGATCCGCCATTCCACATCGCGCAGAACGGGTTTGGCGAATGACACCGACACATCGAGAAGATCGATGACGTCCTTGCCCAGCCGCGCGGTGGCCAGCTTCGCCAACTCGACGGTGTTGCGGATCGGAGGGACGTCGGCGATCAGTTGATTGGCCGCATCGATGCGGAACTTCGGTTTGGAGGTTCGCGCCGGGGCGCCCCGGCGCAGCCAGGCCAGTTCCTTGCGCATCAGGTTCTGCCGCTTGGCCTCGCTGGCCGACGCGATGCGGTCCCGCTCGACCCGCTGGAGCACATAGGCGGCATAGCCGCCGTCGAAGGGTTCGACGACACCGCCCTGGGCGCCGCCGTGCACTTCCCAGGTGGTGGTCGCGACCTCGTCGAGGAACCAGCGGTCGTGGGTCACCACCAACAGCCCGCCGGCGTTGCGTGGCCACCGCTGCTGCAGATGAGCGGCCAACCAGGTGATCCCCTCGACATCGAGGTGGTTGGTGGGCTCGTCGAGGGCGATCACATCCCAGTCGCCGATGAGCAGCTGGGCCAGCTGGACCCGCCTGCGCTGGCCGCCGGACAGCACGCCGACCGGCGCCGCCCAGTCGAGATCGGACACCAGGCCGGCCACCACGTCGCGCACCCGGGGATCGCCGGCCCACTCGTGATCGGCGCGCTCGCCCATCAGGGCCGATCCCACGCTCTCGGCCGGATCGAGGGTGTCGGACTGCTCCAGCGCCGCGACCTGCACGCCGCCGCGCCGGGTCACCCGGCCTGAATCGGGGTTGATGTGCCCGGTGAGCAGGTCCAGCAGGCTGGACTTGCCTTCCCCGTTGCGGCCGACGATTCCGATGCGGTCCCCGTCGTTGACGCCGACCGTGACGCCGTCGAACACCACCTGCGTCGGATACCGGAGACAAAGCGCTTCGCCGCCCAGCAGGTGTGCCACCGCGACGACCTTAATCGCGCCGCCCACCGGTCCCGCAACAGCCTTGCCGGGACGGCAAACCCGCTGGCTGCCGGGTATGGACGGATTCGGGTGCCACCTGGGCGATGTGCCATGATGAGCGGGCTGTCGGGGAGGACATGCGTCGGAGATGTCTGGGTAGGGAGCAAACGTGGATTTGATGTCGGCAATCGCCAAACCCCTCGAACGGCTGGTCGCAACGGCCCAGAACGGCTACGAGGTCGCGCGCTTCGGGGGCTTGGAGACCGGGACGGTGCCATCGCCGTTCCAGATCGTCGAGAGCACCCCCATGTACAAGCTCCGGCGCTACTTTCCGCCGGATAGCCGCCCAGGGCGCCCCAAGCCGGGTCCGCCGGTGCTGATGGTGCATCCGATGATGATGTCGGCGAACATGTGGGACGTCACCAAGGACCAAGGTGCCGTCGGCATCCTGCACGGCGCCGGCCTGGACAACTGGGTGATCGACTACGGATCGCCCGACGAGGTCGAGGGCGGCATGGAACGGACCCTCGCCGACCACATCGTCGCGCTGAGCCAGGCCATCGACACCGTGCGCGCGGCCACCGGGCAGAACGTCCACCTGGCCGGCTACTCGCAGGGCGGCATGTTCTGCTACCAGACCGCCGCATTCCGCAGGTCCAAGGACATCGCCAGCATCATCACGTTCGGCTCGCCGGTCGACACCCTGGCCGGTCTGCCCGGCGGCCTGCCCACCAACATGGCGGTCGGACTGGCCGACTTCCTCGCCGACCACGTGTTCAACCACATCGACGTCCCGGGCTGGCTCGCCCGCGCCGGGTTCCAGATGCTCGACCCGCTCAAGACGGCCAAGTCCCGCGTCGAATTCCTCCTGCAGCTGCACGACCGGGAATCCCTGCTGCCGCGCGAACAGCAGCGCCGCTTCCTTGACCGCGAAGGATGGATCGCGTGGTCCGGTCCGGCGATCGCCGAGCTGCTCAAGCAGTTCGTCACCCACAACCGGATGATGACGGGCGGCTTCGCCGTCCAGGGTCAGTTGGTGACGCTCAACGACATCACCTGCCCGGTGTTGGCGTTCGTGGGGGAGGTCGACGACATCGGGCAGCCACCGGCGGTGCGCGGCATCAAGCGGGCCGCCCCGCACGCCGACGTCTACGAGGTGATGATCAGGGCCGGGCACTTCGGGTTGGTCGTCGGGTCGAAAGCCGCCCTCAACACCTGGCCCACCGTGGCCGACTGGGTGCTGTGGGTGTCCGGTCGCGAACCCCGGCCGGCGAACATCAGCCTGATGAAAGATGTTGAGGCGCAAGCCGTCGACTCCTCCGGGGTGCCGCTGACGTCGCGGCTGATGCTGGGCATGGCAGAGGCTTCGGAGTTGGCGGTGACGATCGCCAAGGGCGCCGCGGACGCCGTGGTCGCGGCGAACAGTTCGGTTCGCACGCTGGCTGTCGAGACGGCGCGCACCCTGCCCCGGCTGGTGCGCCTGGGTCAGATCAACGACCACACCCGAATCTCGTTGGGCCGCATCATCGCTGAACAAGCGGATTCGGCGCCCGACGGGGAATTCCTGCTCTTCGACGGCCGGGTGCACACCTACGAGGCCGTCAACCGGCGTATCGACAACGTGGTGCGCGGCCTGATCGAGGTCGGCGTGCGCCAGGGCACCCGGGTCGGTGTGCTGATGGACACCCGGCCCAGCGCCCTGGTCGCCATCGCCGCGCTGTCGCGACTCGGCGCGGTCGCGGTTCTGCTGCCGCCGGATGCCGACCTGGAACAGGCGGCCCGGCTCGGCGGGTTCACCGATCTCATCACCGACCCGGCGAACCTTGCCGCGGCTGCCGCGCTGTCTCTGCAGGTGCTGGTTCTCGGCGGCGGCGGCGGCGGCGAGACCCGCAGTCTCGACGTGCCGGAGGGCAGCAACGTCGTCGATATGGAGCAGATCGACCCCGATGTGGTCGAACTGCCGGGGTGGTACCGCCCGAACCCGAGTTACGCCCGCGATGTCGCGTTCGTGGTCTTCAATGCCGTCGGCGGCGGGGTTCTTGAGCCCAAGCAGATCACCAACTACCGGTGGGCATTGTCGGCATTCGGCACCGCGTCGGCGGCAGCGCTGACCCGCAACGACACCGTGTACTGCCTCACCCCGCTGCATCACCAGTCCGGCCTGCTGGTCAGCCTCGGCGGCGCGGTGGTGGCCGGATCGCGTATCGCGCTGTCGCGGGGGCTCAATCCCGAGCGATTCCTCGAGGAGGTCCGCCAGTACGGCGTCTCCGTCGTCACCTACACGTGGTCGATGCTGCGGCAGGTCATCGACGATCCCGATTTCTCGTTGTCCGGCAACAATCCGATCCGGTTGTTCATGGGATCTGGGATGCCGACGGGACTGTGGGAGCGCATTCGTGCCGTCTTCGCCCCGGCCAAGATCGTCGAGTTCTTCGCCACGTCCGACGGTCAGGCCGTCCTGGCCAACGTCTCGGGCGTCAAGGTCGGCAGCGAAGGTCACCCGCTGCCCGGCGGCGGTGAGGTGGAACTCGGTGCCTACGACGCCGACGAGGACCTGATCCTCGAAGACTCCCGCGGCTTCGTGCGGGTGGCCGGCCGCGAGGAGGTCGGCGTCCTGCTGGCCAAGCCGTGGGGCCCGATCGACCCGACGGCGTCGATCAAACGCGGCGTGTTCGCCGCCGGTGACATCTGGATCTCCACCGAATACGTCTTCAGGCGCGACGCCGACGGCGACTTCTGGCTGCTCGGAAACCGTTCGGGCCTGATCCGAACCGGGCGCGGCGTGGTGTTCCCGGCGCCGATCACCGACGCCATCGGCGTCATTTCCGGCGTGGACCTGGCGGTCACCTACCCGTTGGAGGCCCCCGGCGGGACGCTGGCGGTCACCGCGGTGACGCTGCGGCCCGGCATGAGCGTGACGGCGGCCGACATCTCCGAAGCGGTGTCGGCAATGCCCGCCGGCCTGCCTCCGGACCTCGTCCACGTGGTGCCGGAGTTGCCGTTGAGCGCCTCCTACCGGCCCACCGTGTCCTCGCTGAAGGCAGCTGGTCTGCCAAAGGCGGGTCGTAACGCCTGGTACCTGGATGCCGATACGGGCAAGTACAAGAGACTGACAGCCGCGGTCCGCGCGGCGCTCGCCAAGGGCGGTAGCTGATGTGCGCTGTTAGGCTTGCGAAAGCTGCAAGGCCTGGTGGAGGAGAGCTATGACGGGGAATATCGGCCGCATGCGTGCGGTGCTCGCGGGCATCGCCGGGGTGGCGGTCGCCAGTGGGCTCTTCGTCGGCTCGGCCGCGACGGCCTTCGCCGATCCGGATCCGACTGCGCCCACGACGACGACGACGCCCGTGCCGGTTGCCGCGGAACCGGCGAAACCGACAGCCCTGGCGCCGTCGACGGCGCCGGCCCCGACGGTGGCGGTTGCCGGCGGCGCGGCCGTGGGCGCGGCGGCTTCTGCCGCAGCCGCTACGGCTGCTGCGGCCGCAACCCAGGGTGACGTGCTTGACCAGCTCGCCGAGGATTACGCCGTCGGCTCCGGCGGCGGGCAGCTGTCCAACCTGCTCAAGACCGCGCTCAAACTTCGGTCGATGGGTTTCAAGCCCTCCAAGCCGTACCTCGATGAGATCAAAGAGGCGATGACGCATCGCCCGAACCAGTTGCCGCTGATCGGCGCTCTCAAGGACACCATCGCCTACCAGCAGAAGATCCAGGCGCAGATGCAGATCCTGCAGAGCGCGGCGGCCAAGAACGCCAACGGCGCGGTAATGGGCGCCGGGGCGGCACCCGGCGCGGCCAATCCCGCCAACGTGGCTCCCCAGGCTTCTGCTCCGGGAATGCCGGCGGCGGCGGCTCCGCCGGTCATCCTCCCCACAACGCCGTAGCCCCCGGTTCGCCGTGCTGGACCAGAAGCTTCTGAGCATCCTGGTGTGCCCCGTCGACCGCGGATCGTTGTTGCTGGTCGACAACCTGCTTTACAACCCTCGGTTGCAGAAGGCCTACCGAATCGACGACGGAATCCCGGTATTGCTCGTCGATGAGGCCGTCGACGTGGGTCCCGAGGAACATCAGCGATTGATGGAGAAGTCGACCGCCCAAAGCGGCTAACACCACCTCCGTTGCTTCGGCGGACATTCTGACGTGTTGTCCCATTTCACGATCACGGCGGCACTGTGCCGTCATAAACTGCCTGCACCTACAGCGGGAGAACCGCGGGCGCGTGGTGCGTGGATGAACTCGATCGCGTTCGCATCCACGCCGACGGTTGCCGTTGTCCCGACACTGTTGTCCCCGACACTTCTGAGGAGCTCGCGATGATCACGCGCGACAGCAATTACATCGACGGTCGTTGGCAGCCCGCCAGCGGAACCGAGCGCTTCGAGGTCACCGACTCGGCCACCGAGGAAATCATCGGCACCGTGACCGCGGCGACGGCCGCCGACGCCGAAGCGGCGGTCGCCGCCGCCCGCCGGGCATTCCCGGCATGGGCGGCGCTGGCACCCAGCGAGCGCGCCGGCTACCTCAAGCGCATCGCCGAGGAGATGCAGCAGCGCCAGAGCGAGATCGCGACCCTGGTCAGCCGGGAGGTCGGCATGCCGTTCGGGTACAGCAATGTGATCCAGGCCGGGCTGCCGGTGCTGTCCTTCATCTCGATGTCCGATATCGCGATGAGTTTCCCGTTCGAGAAAAAGGTCTACAACTCGCTGGTCGTGCGCGAGCCGATCGGGGTGGCGGTGGCGATCACGCCATGGAATTACCCCTTGCATCAGATCGCCGCCAAAGTCGCCCCGGCTCTGGCCGCGGGGTGCACCGTGGTGCTCAAGCCCAGTGAGGTGGCGCCACTGAACGCCTACGTGCTGGCCGAGGTGTTCGACTCCGTCGGTGTGCCGCCCGGTGTCTTCAACCTGCTGACCGGCACCGGCGCCGAGGTCGGTGAGACGCTGGTCGCCCATCCCGACGTCGACATGGTGTCGTTCACCGGCTCCACCGGCGCGGGCCGCCGAATCGGCTCGGTGGCGGCGCAGACCGTCAAGCGGGTGGCCCTGGAGTTGGGCGGCAAGTCCGCGTTGGTCATCCTCGACGACGCCGACATCGTCGAGGCCGTCGGCGCAGGACTGTCGGGCTGCTTTCTCAACTCCGGCCAGACCTGTATTGCCTTGACCCGCATGATCGTTCCGCGTTCCAAGCTCGCTGAGGTCGAAGCGGTCGCCAAGGCCGGCGCGGAATCGATCAAGGTGGGAAGCCCCTTCGACCCCGAAACCCAGATGGGGCCGCTGGTGTCCGCCCTGCAACGGGACCGGGTCGTCGGCTACATCGAACAGGGCATCGCCGAGGGCGCCAAGCTCATCGCCGGCGGGCCTACGCCTCCGGACGGCGTGGATAGCGGGTACTACGTGCGCCCGACGGTGTTCTCCGACACCACTCCGGACATGGCGATCGTTCGGGAGGAGATCTTCGGGCCGGTTCTGGTGATCCAGGCCTACGACGACGAGGACGAGGCGGTGGCACTGGCCAACGACTCCATCTTCGGGCTCAACGCCGCGGTGATCTCGGCCGACGTCGATCGTGCAATCGGGATCGGCCGCCGCATCCGTGCCGGCCAGGTGCAGATCAATGACGGCGCTTTCAACATCTGTGCCCCGTTCGGCGGCTACGGCCAGTCCGGCAACGGCCGCGAATTCGGCACCTGGGGTCTGGAGGAGTTCCTCGAGACCAAATCGCTGCAGCTTCCCTAATTCACAAAGTCACGCCAGTCACGACAGTCGCGTCAATTGAGAAAGAGGCAAACCATGGATACGGCATTCACCAAACGCCAGCGTGACACCCTCGCGGCCGTCGTCGACACCTTCGTGCCGTCGGTCTCCCGCGACGACGATCCCGCGGGCTTCTTCGCGACCAAGGGCAGCGACGTCGGCGCGCACCTCGCCGTCGAGGACTACCTGCTCACTCGTCTTGCGCCGGAGCAGTTGAGCGGGCTGCAGCAACTGCTCGACACCGCCGGGCTCATCGGCATGAAAAATCAGCCGCAGTCGATCCGGGAGGCGATCATCGGCAACCTCGGGCGCATTTCGCCCGAGAGCCACGGTGCGGTGGCCGCTCTCAAACAGCTGTCCATCATGTTCGCCTATGGGCTGCCCGATGCGGCGGGCCGCAATCCGTTCTGGGCGGGGATGGAGTATCCGGGTCCGGTGCAGGCGCCGCCGCCCACACCGAAGACGCTGACCACCGTGACACCGTCGGACGGGCAGACCCTGGAGGCCGACGTGGTCGTGGTCGGATCCGGCTGCGGCGGTGGTCTCATCGCGGGCAAGCTCGCGCAGGCAGGCAAGAAGGTCGTCGTCGTCGAACTCGGCAGCTACCTCAACGAGTCGGATTTCGTGCAGCTCGAACTCGCCGCCTACAAGTCTCTTTTCCTGCGCGGTGGGTTCTTCAACTCGGCCGACGGGATGCTGGCCATCGCATCCGGGTCCACCGTCGGCGGCGGCAGCACCGTCAACTGGTCCAACTCGATAGTGACGCCCAAGCGGGTGCGTGAGTCGTGGGCGGACGTGGGGTTGACCGATGTCGCCGAGCAGGCCTTCGACGACCACCTCGCCGCCGTGATGGAGCGGATGAGCTGCAACGAGAAGGTGTCGACGCAGAATGAGGTGCACTCCCGGATCATCGAGGCGGCCGGAAAACTCGGATACTCCTACCGGGTGACACCCTTGAACATCGACCCCGACCGGTACGACCCGGCGCTGGCCGGCTACTCCGGTATGGGCGATCAAACCGGCGGCAAGCAGGGCACCATGCTGACGTACCTGCAGGACGCCTGCGAGGCCGGGACGACGATCATCCCGAACACCCGGGCCGAGCGCATTCTCACCGAGAACGGCGTGGCCGCCGGTATCGAGGGCACCTACACCGACCCCGCCACCGGACAGACCGCCAAAGTCGTCATCAAGGCGCCGACCGTGGTGGCGGCGGCGGGCAGCCTGGAAACCCCGGCGCTACTGCTGCGGTCGGGCATCGGCGGGCCGGCGGTCGGAAAGGGCCTGCACATGCATCCGGCCACACTGGTCGCCGGTATCTACGAGAGCCCCCAGGAACAGTGGTACGGACCGGCGATGGCCGGCGCCATGGACCAATTCGCCGAATTCAACGAAGGTTACGGTTACCTGATCGAGGGCGTGCAGCACCTGCCGGCGTTGTTCGCCAGCGTCGTGCCGTGGCTGTCCGGGGAACAGCACAAGGAGTTGTGCCGCAAGTACCGGTACCGCAGCGACTTCATAGTCCTGCTCAAGGACCGGGGTTCGGGCAGCGTCACCATCGACGAGAACGGTGAGGCCGTGCACTGGTACCCGTTCGACGACGAACTCGACCGGGAAAACTTCAAGCACGCTCTGGTCACCTGCATCCGGATGCATGAAGCGGTCGGCGCCCAGGAGATCTTCGTCGCCGGGCAGACGATGCCGCCGTGGCAGCGCGGCGATGACCTCGAGGCCTTCATCGAGAAGGTGAACCAGATTCCGATCGGGCCCGGCGGCACTCCGGTCTTCTGCGCGCACCAGATGTCCAGCGCGCGCCTCGGCGCCGACCCCAAGAGCTCGGTGGCCAATCCGACGGGGGAGTTGCACGACACTCCCGGAGTCTGGATCGGGGACGCCAGCGGCATGCCCACCTGCTCGGGGGCCAACCCCATGCTGACCGTGATGGCGCTCGCGCACCGGACGGCGGCCAACATGATCTCGGCGGGGTGATCCCCGCGGCGTGATCGCCGCGCGTTGATCGCGCAGAATTCTCTGCGTGAACGCTGCACCGCTGTCGGTCGACCCCGTCACGGCAGCGCGCCGGCTCCTAGGCGCGGTTCTCACCGCCCGAGGGGTGAGTGCCCTCGTCGTCGAAGTTGAGGCATACGGGGGTCCTCCCGGCAGCCCGTGGCCCGATGCGGCCGCGCACTCCTATCGGGGTCCGAGTCCCCGCAACGCTGTCATGTTCGGCCCATCGGGTCGGCTCTACACGTACCGCAGCCACGGAATTCACGTGTGCGCCAACGTTTCCTGCGGCGCCGACGGCGTCGCCGGCGCAGTGCTGCTGCGGGCGGCGGCGATCGAGTCGGGTCTGGATGTCGCGCGACTGCGGCGCGGACCGGCCGTCGCACCGGCGGCATTGGCGCGTGGGCCCGGCAACTTGTGCGCCGCACTGGGCATCACCCTGGACGACAACGGCGCCGACGTCTTCGACCGCGGTTCGCCGGTGACCCTCGATCTCGCCGACGCCCCGGACCCGGCGGCCGGGCCGCGGGTGGGTGTCAGCCGGGCCGCCGACAGAAGGTGGCGGTTATGGATCCCCGGGCGCCCGGAAGTGTCGGCCTATCGGCGCAGTCCCCGCGCGCCGCAGTCGGGCGATAGCGACTGAGACCGACCGATACGGGAAGATTTGTAGCCATGGGCACCAAGACTTCGGGGATCCTCGACGAGTTGGGCTGGCGTCAGCTGATCGCGCAGTCAACCGATATCGACGCGCTCGCCGCCGTCGCGGCGCAACCCCCGATGACGGTCTACTGCGGCTTCGACCCCACCGCTCCGAGCCTGCACGCCGGCAACCTGGTGCCGCTGTTGACCTTGCAGCGGTTCCAGCGAGCGGGCCATCGCCCGATCGTGCTCGCCGGCGGAGCCACCGGCCAGATCGGCGACCCCCGGGACTCCGGAGAGCGCACGCTGAACGCTGCCGACACTGTCCAGCAGTGGTCGGAGCGCATCCGCGGCCAGCTTGAGCGGTTCGTCGATTTCGACGCCTCGCCGACCGGTGCCATTGTGGAGAACAACCTGACCTGGACGGCGCCGCTGGGCGCGATCGAGTTCCTGCGCGACGTCGGCAAGCATTTCTCGGTCAACGTCATGCTCGACCGCGACACCATCCGCCGCCGCCTCGACGGCGAAGGCATCTCCTACACCGAGTTCAGCTACATGCTGTTGCAGGCCAACGACTACGTCGAACTCCATCAGCGGTACGGCTGCGGGCTGCAGGTCGGCGGCTCCGACCAGTGGGGCAACATCATCGCCGGGGTGCGTCTGGTCCGTCAGCGGCTCGGGGCGACGGTCCACGCGCTGACCGTGCCGCTGGTGACCGCGGCGGACGGAACCAAGTTCGGCAAGTCCACCGGTGGCGGCAGCATCTGGCTGGATCCGGAGATGACCAGCCCGTATGCCTGGTACCAATATTTCGTCAACACGGCCGACGCCGACGTCGTCCGCTACCTGCGGTGGTTCACCTTCCTGACCGCAGGCGAGCTCGGCGAACTCGAGGAAGCGACGGCGACCCGGCCCCATGAGCGCGCCGCCCAGCGCCGGTTGGCCCGCGAACTGACCACTCTGGTTCATGGGGCGGCGGCCACCGAGGGGGTCGAACACGCGTCCGCGGCGCTGTTCGGCCGCGGTGAACTCGACCGGCTGGACGAGGCGACGCTGTCCGCCGCGCTCCGCGAGACAACGGTCGCCGAACTCCAGCCCGGCAGTCCGGACGGCATCCTCGACCTCCTCGTGGCGACCGGTCTCTCGGCGAGCAAGGGTGCGGCCCGCCGGACCGTCGCCGAGGGCGGGGTTTCGGTCAACAACGTGCGGGTCGAGAGCGAGGACTGGGTGGCCGGCGGGTCCCACTTCCTGCACGGCCGCTGGCTGGTACTGCGCCGGGGCAAGCGGAATATCGCCGGCGTGCAGCGGGTTGAGTGACTGTGACGAAGGTCAAACTCTTTTGGTGCCCAGGGGATTTGACTCGAGTCCAGCGCCTGACGTAACTTAGGCAAGTCGTTGCGACGCGGTTCGTCCGCAGAGCGCGGCGGCATCCTTGGGGAATGTTTCCGGTCTTCGGAGCGTTCCTACTGTCCGTACGACGAGCACGCGGTTAAACGCCGCGGGTTGGTTGCGCGGCCGGGCAAGGATGCCAGGTGTTTGTTGTTTGAGAACTCAATAGTGTGTTTGGTGGTTTTTGTTTGTTGTTTGTTT